>JAPKZM010000019.1 GCA_026393775.1 Candidatus Aminicenantota bacterium | reverse complement strand
CAAGGAGGTCATCTCCGAAGCGGTGCGGCCGGTGCTCGACAAGCTGGCCGAGTTCGACCAGGTCAACGAAGGCTTCGCCAACCCCGACTTGAGCGCAGCCGATATGGAGAAACTGATCGCCCGCCAGGCGGCCATCCAGGAGAAGCTGGACGAGATGGACGCCTGGAACCTCGACAGCCGCCTGGAGACCGCCATGGACGCGCTGCGCTGCCCGCCCGGCGACGCCGCGGTGGCCAACCTCTCTGGCGGCGAAAAACGGCGCGTGGCCCTCTGCCGTTTGCTGCTGCAGGAGCCCGACATCCTCCTCCTCGACGAGCCGACCAACCATCTCGACGCCGAGTCGGTGCAATGGCTGGAGCACCATCTGCAGGGATACAAGGGGACGGTCATCGCCGTCACCCACGACCGCTACTTCCTGGACAACGCCGCCCAGTGGATCCTGGAGCTCGACCGCGGCGAAGGCATCCCCTGGAAGGGAAACTACTCCTCCTGGCTGGAGCAGAAGCAGCAGCGCCTGGCCAGCGAGAGCAAGGCCTCGGAGCGCCAGCAGCGCCAGCTGGAGCGCGAGTTGGAATGGGTGCGCATGTCGCCGCGGGCCCGCCAGGCCAAGGGCAAGGCGCGGCTCAGTTCCTACGAGAAGCTGCTCGCGGCCGACAAAAACGTGCGCATCGAGGAGGCGCGCATCTACATCCCCTCGGGGCCGCGCCTGGGTGAACTGGTCATCGAGGCCAGCGCCATCGGCAAGTCCTACGGCGACAGGCTGCTTTTCGAGAACCTGTCGTTCAACCTGCCGCGCTCGGGCATCGTCGGCGTCATCGGCGCCAACGGCGCCGGCAAGACCACCCTCTTCCGGCTGTTGACCGGCCAGGAGAATCCCGACAACGGTTCCATCCGCCTGGGCGAGACGGTCAAGCTGGCCTACGCCGACCAGGAGCGCGCCGCGGTCGACCCCGAGAAGCCGGTGTGGGAAGTGATCGGCGGCGGGCAGGAGACATTCATGCTCGGCGGCAAGCTGGTCAACGCCCGCGCCTACGCCTCCTGGTTCAACTTCACCGGCGGCGACCAGCAGAAGAAAGCGGGGGTATTGTCCGGCGGCGAGCGCAACCGGCTGCACCTGGCGCGCATCGTCAAAGCCGAGGCCAACGTGCTGCTGCTCGACGAGCCGACCAACGACCTCGACGTCAACACCCTGCGCGCCATGGAGGACGCCCTGGATGACTTCGCCGGCTGCGCGGTCGTCATCACGCACGACCGCTGGTTCCTCGACCGCATCGCCACCCACATCCTGGCCTTCGAGGGCGATAGCCAAGTGTATTGGTTCGAAGGGAATTATTCGGACTATGAGGCCGACCGCAAGCGCCGCCTGGGCCACCAGGCCGACAGCCCGCACCGCATCCACTACCGCAAGCTCAGGCTCGGCTGAACCCTTATCGGCCCGGCCGGAGTTCGCTTCCCTTTCGGTTGACAAGGGGGCGCGATTCCCATAAAATAAAACGCCATGAAAATCATCATCCGAAGCACCCTGGTTTTTATACTTGTCCTCGCCGCGACTACGCATGGACTGTCACTGGGCAATAAGACCTCCATATTGGAAAAATTTGAATTCCAAAACCAGAAATATTCCCTGATCGCCGATTTCTCGCCGCCCCGGGCCGACATCATCCTGCGGGGACGAACGAGCATCAACCTGAGCGCCGGGATGGACGGCGAGAACATCCCCCTGACCACCCGGATCAGCGAGAATAATTTCTACGTTTTCTGGCTGAACTACAAGGACGCCTCCATCCGCCTGGCATTTTATGATTTCCAGCGCGACCGCAGCCAGGTTCTGGGCCTGTCGGGTTTTTCGTTCATCGCGGCGCCGGAGGTCATCAAGGCGAACAACGGCCAGTTTGGGTTGCTGTTCCTGGGCAACCGTTCCGACAATGACGACATTTTCTATTACGAGCCGGAAACGGACCTGCTGACGCCGCTGACCGCGACCCCGTTTTCGGAAAAGGGATTCAAGCTCCTGAAGAATGACGGCCGGTTGGAAATTGAGACCCGTTCCCACTCGGCACGCTACCGCTATTCGTTCGATCCGCTGCGGCACGAATGCGTCATTTTGGAAAAAAGGAATCTTCCAGCCAGGCAAAAAAACACCGCTTCGACCAATCCGGCATATTACAATACCTATATCGGCTTCGGCGACAGCATCACCTGGGGGGAGATGGAGGGCGAGCAACACCTCGAATCGTGCTACCTGACCCAGATGAAGACCCTCCTGGCCGACCCCACCTACGCCAACTATTACGGCTCTTCAGACTCGATCAACTTGGGCATACCCGGCGAAAGGACCCTGGATGGGGCGGAGCGGGTCTACCAGGATCTGGTCGAGCACCAAGGCTTGTATTTCCTGCTGATGATGGGAGTCAATGACGTCATCAACATCAACTGTTCCATTGACAGCTCGCTGGAAAACCTGGGCTATATCGTCGACGCCGCCAAGGCCGGCGGCAGGCGGGTCATTATCTCCACCCTGACGCCAAGCAAGTCCATCTTTTCCTTGTATGCCTATTACTGGGAGAACCTGCAAGATCTCAGCACCGGCATCCTGGCCCTGGCTCGTGAAAAAAACGTTGCCGGCATCGATACGTTGAGCGCATTCATGAACACCAATCCCCCGAACGGCTGGCAGGACCTGCTGGAAAACATCATCCCTTATATCAGCAGCGGCAACCATCCCAATGCAGCTGGCAACCGCATCATCGCCGGGCTTTTCGCCGATGCCCTGGCGGCTTTCCCGCCCCAGCCGCCCGGCCACATCGTCGTGCTCAATCCGACGGGCACGCATCAGAAGAACGTTAGCTGGGACCCCAATTACGAATCGGATTTCAGCCATTTTGTGATCGAGTTCGCCTTCAGCGCCGACCGCTTAACCCAGCGCCTGACCACGAGCAACAACTTCTTTACCTTTAACCTGTTTCCATTCCTGCCGCAGATGTATTTCCGCCTGCAGTCGGTGGACCGCGGCAGCCATGCCAGCGTCTTCTCGACAATATTTTCAGCCCAGGCCGAGAATTTTTCCAGCGCCCAGCAGCGCCGCCGGGGCAAGAATGGATGGCCTGTTCCAGCCGGGAAAAAGAGCGCGCCATGAGCGGGATTTTCCGGGACAGCGCCGCTGCCGCAACCGAAAAATACGACCTGATCATCGTCGGCGGCGGCATCTACGGCGTCATGCTGGCCTTGGAGGCCGGGCAGCGCCAACAGCGGGCGTTGCTGCTGGAACAAGAGGATTTCGGCGGAGCCACCAGCCTGAACCACTTGCGCACCATCCATGGCGGCCTGCGCTACCTGCAGTCGCTCGACCTGCCACGCTGCATCGAATCCATCAGGGAAAGGCGCTGGTTCCTGACCCATTTCCCGGCCCTGGTTCAGGTCCTGCCCTGCCTGATGCCCCTCTATGGTCGGGGGCTCAAGCGCCCGCTCATCATGGCCCCGGCCCTGTTTTTAAACGATCTTCTGGGCTTCAACCGCAACCGGGGCGTCAATGCCCAGAAGCGCCTGCCGCCGGGGCGGCTGGTTTCATCCGCATTCACGGTCAGGGCTTTCCCCCAGGTCGACCGCGCCGGTCTGCGGGCCAGCGCCATGTGGGTTGACGCCGCCGCGCCCGAACACCAACGCCTGCTGATGGAAATCCTGCGCTGGGCCTGCGCCCTGGGCGCCGTCGCCCTCAATTATGTCCAGGCCGAGGGCCTGCTTCTGCATGACGGCCAGGTACGCGGAGTGCTGGCCAGGGACCTGCCATCGGGGCAAGGCTACGAATTCCGGTCTCCCGTGGTCATCAACGCCGCCGGTCCATGGTGCCGGCAGCTGGCCCAGAACTTCGACCGCGATTATCCCCGCCTTTTCCGCAAAAACCTGTTGCTTTTTAATATCCTCTTCAGAAGAAAAGCCCTGAGCGAATACGCCCTGGCCCTGAATCCCCCCAGCCCCACAGGGGGACGGGCGCAACCGCCCAGCCCCACATGGGGACGGGCGCAACCGCCCAGCCGCCGGGACCACACCTATTTCGTCCATAACTGGAAGAACCGCCTGCTGGCCGGCACTGCTGAGATCCTGGTCGCCGGTCAAACGGAAAATCCCCGCCCGGAGCCGGAGCAGATCGCCGATTTTCTCTTCGACATGAACAGCGCCGTACCGGAGCTGTCCCTGAGCGAAAAAGACATCGAGCACGTCTATGCCGGGATCCTGCCGGCCACGGAAGCCGGGACCCTGGCCAAGCGCGAGGTGATCATCCGCCACCGGGATCACGGCGGCCCGTCCGGATTGTTCAGCGTTTCCGGGGTCAAGTTCACCACCTCGCGGTTGGTGGCTGAAAAAACCATGCGCCGGGTCTTCCCGGGCCGGCCGGATCGCGAGCCGCAAGACCCTCCCGTTGACGCCAATTCGGGCCGCTGGTTTTTTGACTATGACTGGCTGCCGGGCGCGGCCGATGCCGAAGCCTTCGCTTCCCTCAAGACCCTGGTCGAAGAAGAAGCGGTGGTGCACCTGGATGACCTCGTCTTTCGCCGCTCCAGCCTGGGGGAGAACCGCCGCCGCGCCATGGAACTGCTTCCCCGGCTGCGGTCGCTGTTCTCCTGGAATGACCTGCGCTGGCAGCAGGAAATGGAGCGCCTTAAAAATTTGGCGCTACC
>JAPKZM010000207.1 GCA_026393775.1 Candidatus Aminicenantota bacterium | reverse complement strand
CCATCCTGGCGGAAAAATATTGACGGGTGATCGCTGTGGAAAACGAGATTGGCGATGTCCATGAGGCTGAAACGCCGGCGGAAATTTCTGCGCTCGAGGGAAAAATTGAATTTTGGCGGCAAAGGATAAGCCTTTTCCTGGGGCCGCTGCTCTCATTGGTTATTTTTCTTTTTCCCATGCCCAGTTTAAGTCCCCGGGCCCACACTCTGGCCGCGATCATCGCCTGGATTGTCGTCTGGTGGATAGGAGAGCCGATACCCATCCCTATCAGCGCGGTCTTGGGGGCGGTGCTCTGCATTCTTGCCGGCGTGGCGGATGCGAAGACGGCCCTGACACCTTTCGCCGAGCCGACGATCTTCTTGTTCCTGGGAAGTTTTATCCTGGCCCGGGCAATGTGCATTCATGCCCTGGACCGGCGGTTCGCCTACGGCATCATGTCCATGGGCTGGATCGCGGACAAGTCCTGGCGCATTTTATTCGCTTTTGGCGCGATCACGGCCTTCATTTCCATGTGGATCAGCAATACGGCCACGACGGCCATGATGCTGCCCATCGGGGTCGGAATAGTCACGGCCATGTCCGACATACAAAAGAAAAAGGCCGGCAGGGTAACGAAGCCGGCCCAGTTCCGTTTCGCGACCGCCATGATGCTGATGGCCGCATACGCTTCTTCCACCGGCGGCATCGGCACTCCGGTGGGCACCCCGCCCAACCTCATCGGCATCGCCATGATTGAAAAATTCTGCGGAGTCAAAATCCCGTTTTTCAAGTGGATGCAGTTTGCCCTGCCCATGCTCATCATCATGTATGGCTTGCTGTTCCTCCTGCTCTATTTTTTGCATAAACCGGAAATGACGCTTTTGGAAGGCAGCCGCGATTTCATGCGCCAGGAACTGGCCAAACTCGGGCCCTGGAGCCGCGGGCAAAAGAATGCCCTGGCTGCTTTCCTGGTGACGGTTTGCCTCTGGATCATCCCCGGTTTTTTAGCGATTTTTTTGGGCGCCTCCGCCCCATTGAGCAAGTGGTACGGCCTGAGGCTGCCCGAAGCCGTTGCCGCCCTGATCGGCGCGACGTTGCTTTTCGTACTGCCGGTGGATCTGAAAAAAAGAAAATTCACTATTTCCTGGCGGCAGGCCGTGGACATCGACTGGGGCACATTGCTGCTATTCGGCGGAGGCCTGAGCCTGGGCAACCTGATGTTCAGCACCGGACTGGCAGAACGAGTCGGGCAGGGACTTTTGCGACTGTCGGGGGCGGAATCGCTATGGGCCATCACCGGAGCGGCCGTATTCATAGCCATCGTCGCCAGTGAAACGACTTCCAATACCGCCGCCGCCAACATGGTCGTTCCCGTGGTCATCGCCCTGGCACTGGCGGCTGGGGTCAACCCGGTACCGCCGGCGTTGGGAGCCATATTAGGCTGCAGCTGGGGATTCATGCTTCCGGTGTCCACGCCGCCGAACGCCATCGTATACGGATCCGGCCTGGTGCCGATCATAAAAATGATCCGGGCGGGATTTCTTTTCGACCTGAGCGGAGGATTGGTCATCTGGGCCGTTCTGCGCCTGCTTCTTCCCCTGATCGGCTTGGCCTGAGTGCCTTGCTCTCACTATAGTCACACTAGTTGGTTTCAGTGAATACCAGTCTTACTGAAACCAAAGTGTGACTATTTAGTGAGACAACCTCCGAAGGGGGCGGATGATTTGATTTGACAATTCACCCAAGGCTTTCTATAATAAAAGCAATGAAAAAAGGACTATCAGGAACGTTTTTTTATGGATGAATTCATCTGCCCAGACGAACTGGGCAATCAATTTCCGCTCTTGATCCAGAAAAACCTGGCCGCGATCGAGACGGCATTCAACCTGGACATATCCCTGCGCGGCAATAAGATCATGTATTCCGGCAGCACGCCGCAGGCCAGGAAATTCAGGAAATACTTGCTGCATCTTTCCCGCATCGCCGGTGGAAACAGCGGGCTTCACAACCATGATGTCCTGTTCAGTTTGAACCTGGTCGTTGACGGGAAAATCGCCGAATTGGAGGAAAAGACAGCGAACAACAACGCCATCAAGGTGGACGGCAAGGAAGTCTTCCCCAAAACCTGCAACCAGCAGGCTTATGTCCAGGCGCTCCAGGACAAGAACATGGTCTTCGGCATCGGTCCGGCCGGCACCGGGAAGACTTTTTTGGCCATCGCCATGGCCTTGAACACGCTGATCAACAAGAAAGTGGAGCGCATCGTCCTGACGCGCCCGGTTGTGGAAGCCGGTGAAAAGCTGGGATTCCTCCCCGGCGACATCCAGCAGAAGATCAATCCTTACCTGCGCCCATTGTACGACGCCCTGTATTTCCTCATCGGCTTCGAAAGAACGGCCGAGCTGATCGAAAAGGGGATCATCGAGATCGCCCCCCTGGCTTACATGCGCGGCCGCACGATCAACGATGCCTTCATCATTCTCGACGAGGGCCAAAACACGGTTGATTCGCAGATGAAAATGTTTCTCACCCGCTTCGGCGCCAATTCGCGGGTGGCCGTCACCGCCGACATTACCCAGATCGATCTGAGCGAACCCAAAAAGTCCGGCATCTTCAGAGCCATCGAAATCCTGAAAAACGTGCCGGAGATAGCGGTCATCCATCTGACCATGAAAGATGTCGTCCGTCACCCCCTGATTCAGAAAATAATCGAGGCTTACGCCAGAGCGGAAAAATGAATTTCGACCTGGAATTGAAAAAAAAGGGAAAACTTCCGGCGGCCGCCAGGCAGGGGAAAACATCGCGCGGGAAAATGCTGATCCGGGTCGCCTTCCTCGCCGTTATTTCTTATATCAGCTATCAACCGCCTTTGAAAACCGTCACCGGTCCATTAGTAAAGCTCGGCGACATCGCTAGCGATGATATCGTCATCCGCAGGGATATGACCGTGGAAGACAAGGGAATGACCGAGGCCAAGCGCCAGGAAGCCAAGTCGAGTTTGATTCCGGTCTACGAATTCAGCGAGCAAAAAACCGCCAGCAGCCAAATGTTGCTCAACGAGTGGTTCAAGTACTTCAAGAACGCGCGCAAGGAATGGGCCAGGGACCAGGTGAACCGGGATCAGATCCGTTCTCAGATCAGCGTCAATTTTGGTATCGAATTATCGGCCGCGGCCATCCAGGATCTGTTCAGGGCGAATACGTTCGCCAAGATTGACTTGAATCGTCTGCTACAGGAAGTGACCGGCTGGGAAGAAAAGGGGATCCTCCTTTCTAAAATTGGAATTCCCAGAGGCCGTGATGATCTCATCACGATATTTTCAGAAAAAAAAGGCTATTCCCAGGTAAAAGTGGAGGAACTATTCGATTTAAACGAAATCAAGGGCAAATTGAATGATTTTCTTATGAGTTCGACCCTGCAAAGCAGCGAAAAAGCGATCCTGGCCCCGATTTTGTTGGAATATATCAGCATCAATGTCTCTTTTTCGAAAATATTGACCCGTTTGCAGGAAGAAAAGGTTCTGGCCCAGGTCAACCCGGCTTTCATTCAGTTGAAGCAAAACAAGATCATCGTGCGCCGCGGCGATGAAATAAACGAAGACCAGCTGAGATTGATCCATCTGATCAGTGCCGAAGAGAAAACCAACGTAAATAATATTTCCGGGATTTTCCCCATTTTCACCATCTTCGCCATCCTGTTTTATTTTTTCTGGCGGCTGCACGCCTTGACCCAGATCGGGGGTATCAACCGCCCGAAGCTTGATTTTGTCAGCGCCATGACGTTCATTGCCTGCGCCGTGAGCTACCGCCTGGCGCTTTTCATTTACCCGCTAGTCTTGAACAACATCGCCCAGAACATCCACATCGACAATGCCAGCATGGTTTACGGCATTCCTTTCGCGATCGGGTCGCTGCTCATCGCTTCCTTATTCAGCTTGCAAAGCGCAGTCACTTTTTCCATCATCAACGCCATCATCAGTGGTATCATCTGCGATTGGGATTTCAAGGTCATGCTGTTCGTCCTGGCCGGTAACCTGGCGGTGGCATTCGGCATCGAATTCTACCAGAGGCTTAAGCGTTCCTCGATCCTGAAAGCCGGGTTTTTCTGGCTGCTCCCGGTCAACATGGCGATCACCCTGATGTTCGCCCTGAGCGAGGCAAATTTAAGCTGGCGCAGCCTGGCTTTTTTCGTAGCCATGGGAATTTTGTCGGCTCTGCTGTCGGTTTTCATCGCCAATTTCATGATCCCGTTGTGGGAAGTCATTTTCAAGGTGGTCACCGACCTGAAGCTGGTGGAAATCACCAACTTGAACCTGCCGGTGTTCCGCGAGATGCTTGAGAAGGCTCCGGGGACCTACCATCATTCGCAGATGGTGGCCTCTTTGGCCGAATCCGCCGCCCAGGAACTCCAATTGTCGCCGATCCTGTTGCGGGCCATGTCCTTGTACCATGATGTCGGGAAAATAGACAACCCGCAGTTTTTTTCCGAAAATTCGTCTGTCTACGAGAACGCCCATGCCCAGCTCACACCCCGGGACAGCGCCAAATTAATCATCGCCCACATCGGCGTCGGTCTGGAAAAAGCGGATGCGCTCAAACTGCCCCGCAAAGTCGCTCAAGCCATCGAACAGCACCATGGGACCAAGCTGGTCAAATATTTCTATGAAAAGGCCAGGGAAAACAATTCCGGCCAACTTGACGATTTTGATGAAAACATGTTCCGCTATCCGGGCAAAAAGCCACAGGAGATCGAGCAGGCGATCGTCATGCTGGCCGACCAGGTGGAGGCGGCGTCTAAAAGCCTCTCTGCGCCCAATGACCAGGACATTCGAAATGTAATCGAGCAGATTATCAGCGCCGATAGCGCCGAGAATCAATTCGCCGAGTGCCGGGATCTGACCTTCAAAGCCCTGAATACCATCGCCGGCAGTTTCTATAACAAGCTGGCCTCCATCTACCAACAGAGGATCGCATACCCAGGTTTTGATTTCCAGAAAGAGACCGCCCATGATTCAAATCCTCAATAACGGTTTCCCCTTTAAAAAGAAAGAATTGCTGCAAGCCATCCGGCTTATCGCCGGCCAGTTGCACCTCCGGGGAGCCGTGACCATTAAAATCGCCGCCGACGAAGAGGTTCGTAGACTGAACAAAAAATACCGCCGCCAGGATCGTGTCACCGACGTTTTGAGCTTCCCGCTTGGGGAGAGGTTGCCCGAAGGGTTTTACGCCGGCGATATCCTGATCGGCTGGAGCCTGGCCGAAAAG
>JAPKZM010000206.1 GCA_026393775.1 Candidatus Aminicenantota bacterium | reverse complement strand
GTGCTGTTCTGCTTTTCCTGCTGGCCGAGGTTCTTGCGCCGCAGCGTCGGCGAGAATGCCTTGAAAAATATTTTCCTGCCGATCTTCCAACGCCAGTTCCGGCGCGGTCCGCGCAAAAAAGCCTGGGAAGCCGCTTCGGCTATCGCCAATATTACGCTGCTCTTTGCCCTGCTGCTCAGCGCGGCCGGAATGATTTTCGCCGCGCCGATCGTCCGCTGGCTTCTTCCCGGCTTCGCTGCCAAAGGCTTCAGCGGCGACGCCGTTACCATGACGCGCATCCTGTTCCCCTGCCTGTTCCTGGCCACCCTGGCGGCCATGATGGCCACCTACCTGCAGGCATTCGGCAGATTCGCGATCTCCGGGATCGCCACGGCTGTTTTTTCCCTGGCTTCAATAGCGGGAATGCTCCTGCTCCTGCCCGCCAGCGGGCTTTTCGCCCTGGGCTATGGAATGCTTTTCGGCGGCCTGCTGCAGATCCTTTTCCTGCTGTTTTTCCTGCGCAGGACGCTGCGCCTGCCCGAGCTCGAGTTCTCCTACCATCCTTTGTTCAAGACCCGGAATGGTTCCACCCGTAAATATTTTTCCCAGCTGCCGCGGCTTTTCAGCGACGCTTCCCTCGGCCGGAGCGTCGATCTGGCCGAAAAATTCCTGGCCTCCTCGCTGGCCAGCGGTTCATTGTCCTACCTGTATTTCGCCATGGAATTATTCCGCCTGCCCCTGGTCCTCATTTCTAGGTCGATCGACAAGGTGGTGTTCGAGGATTTTTCCGACCACAGCGCACTGTTCGAAAAAGACAGGACCAAGAAACTTTTAATCGACGGCATTCGCATCAATCTTTTCCTGCTCGCCCCCATCACGATCCTGATCATCTTCCTGGCAAAACCGCTGGTGGCGCTGCTGCTGGAAAGGTTCCACTTCGGCCCCCAGACGACGGTCCACACGGCCCTGGCCCTGCAGTTCTATGCCATCGGCCTGGTCGGTTGGGGCATTCACTCCCTGACCGCGCGGATCTTCGCGGCGCGCCTCGATGGGCGAACCGCGACACGGTTCAATATATTCATGCTGATCTTCCATGTCGCATTGATCGTCTTCCTGATCCGGACCCCGCTCCGCTTCGCCGGCATCGCCCTGGCCGCCTCGATCTCCTATCTTGTTTTTTCCTCCCTGCGGGTCATGGTTTTGCGCCGCCAGTTGAACCGCGACGGCACGCCGCTCAAGGCCGCTGAGATCATCGGCGCCGCAGTCAAAACGCTGAGCGCCTGCCTGTTGATGGCCATCGCCATCGTGGAAGCCAAATTCATCTTCAACCGCATCCATTTCAAGTCGCCGGTGAGCGAAAACCTGATTCTCTGCGTCTCCCTCGCCTTCATGGGCACGGCGATTTACTTTTTGGCGTCGCTCCTTTTCAAAAACAGCGGCATCCTGGTCTTCAAGAAGAAAAACAACGGCGCCAGGACCCAGGTCCCCATCTCCCTCCTTTCGCCCTTCAAGTTCTTGGAATTGGCTTCCGCCAATCCCGATTTTTTTAAAAACGAATACCGCTACAAAATCAACATCTACCTGGCCAATCCCGCCTGGGAGATCAAGAACATCGGCATCAAACTGATCGGATTGTTCAAGGAAAAAGGCAAGACCGCCTACCTGGTCGACATGCTGTCCGCCAAAGGCGGGAACGGCTTCATGCGCCGCAACGCGCTGCAGGCTTTGAAAGTTGTCAATGTCTGGAACCCGCAGATCAAAGAACTGATGCTGCGCCTGCTCAAAGACAATTACTACGAGGTGCGGGTGGCGGCGCTGGATATCCTGGGCGAAAATATCAGCGCGGCGGAGTACGAAGAGCTGAAGAAACCGCTCTTCCGCAAGCTCAGCCGCGGCAAGGTAGAGGAAAAAACGGCCTGCCTGCGCCTGATCGCCCGCAAGGGCAACGCCGGCGACCTGCCGCGCCTAAGCCCCCTGTACCTGGACAGCAATTCCCTGGTGCGCGAGGAATTGCTTGAATTGCTCTACGTTTTCTTCCGGCGCGGCCTGCTCAGTAATGCCGAGATCAAGGGCCACATCGAGCAGGTCCTGATCACCTCCAACCACCTGGCGCCGGAGTTCAAGATTAAGTCCATCATCAATCGCATTTACCGGGAGATCGACCAACCATGATCACGTGGCTCAGTGATTTTATTTCCGACCCGACGGTGCACCGGCTCCTCAGCTACGTCACTTTCAGGGCGCTGATGGCGGTGCTCACCTCGTTTTCCATCGGCATCCTTCTGGGGCGCCGGGTGATCAATGTCATCTACCAGCTGAATTTTCGCGACCGCGGCCGCGCCTACGGCGACATTTCACCCAAGAACAAGGACGGAACTCCCACCATGGGCGGGCTGATCATCTTCTTTTCGCTGCTGATCTCGGTGCTGCTCTGGGGCAGCTGGAAAAAAAATTCGCCGAATAATTTTTTTCTGGGCACGATCATTTTCACGGCTTTCTGGTTCACCGCCCTGGGTTTCTTCGACGATTACCTGAAGAATATCCGCGGCCACAGCGACCTGGGGCTGAACCGCAGCCTGAAACTCTTCTTCCAGGCCCTGTTCGGATTGATTCTGGCTTTGCTGGTCCTGACCTCCGCCTCATCACCGTTCGCCCCGGGAATCGCCACCAAGCTGTACATTCCCTTTTTGAAGGCTCCCCTCCTCGACCTGGGTATTTTCTACTACCCCTTCATCATCCTGACCATCATCGCCATCGCCAATTCCATCAACT
>JAPKZM010000146.1 GCA_026393775.1 Candidatus Aminicenantota bacterium | reverse complement strand
ATCGGCATGCCTGTACTTTTCGTATTCGGCATCATCCTGGTTATCCGCGTCCTGACCTTGGGCCACCCGGCCTCCGGCGTCGCTTCCGTGGGCGATGGCATGGGCTTCATGAGGAACCCCGATTTCAGCCAGCTCAGCCGGGCCACGGTCTGGCTGGTGGCGGCCGGGCAGATCTTTTTCACTTTAAGCCTTGGGCAGGGCATCATCAACACCTATGCCTCCTATTTGCGCGAAAAGGACGACGTCACCCTCAACGGCCTGACCACCTCCATGACCAACGAATTCGCCGAGGTCATCCTGGGCGGCACCATCGCCATCCCGGTGGCCGTAGCCTTCTTCGGCGTGGTCGAGACCAAGCTCATCGCCAGCGAAGGGGCCTTCAACCTCGGCTTCCAGGCGCTGCCGGTCATCTTCCAGAAACTCCCCCTGGGCCAGATTTTAGGTGCCATGTGGTTCTTCCTGCTCTTCATCGCCGGCATCACTTCTTCCGTGGCCATGACCTCGCCGGCCATCGCCTTCTTGGAGGACGAATTCAAGTGGAAGCGCACCAGGGCCGTGAACACGGTGTTCGCCGTCATGGTAGCTTGCACCGTGCTGGTGGTCGCCTTTTTCAAGTTCGGTTTCCTTGATGAACTCGATTTCTGGGCCGGTACTTTCGGCCTGGTCGTTTTCGCCACCATCGAGATCGTCATCTTCTCCTGGATCTTCGGCGTCAAGCGGGGCTGGGAAGATATGCACCTGGGCGCCGATCTGAAAGTGCCGAAGATATTCAAGTTCATCCTGAAGTACGTCACCCCGGTCTACATGCTGGTCGTTCGTCGGCCTGATCCTGCTCACCGTGCTCATGGTCTGGCTGGCATGGCGCAAAAAAAAGGGAGCGTCCGAAAAAGGCCAGGCTTAACCCGGATCAGTTGACCGCAGATTTCAATTTCTGATTTAGGGGAACACTTTAGGCGATCAAAGAATAGAGCAGTTTGATCTCGGCCGGCCACAGCGTATCGTCGATGGTTTCCAGGATCAAGGGCAGCTCGTCGAAGCGCGGATCGTTCATCAGCAGCCGGAACGCTTCCATGCCGAGCTTGCCGCGGCCGATGCTATCGTGGCGGTCCTTGCGGCTGCCCAACTCCACCTTGGAATCATTGATGTGGGCCGCACGCAGGAATTTCCGGCCGATGATGGCGTCGAACTTTTTCATGGTCTTTTCATAAGCCTCGGCCGTGCGCAGGTCGTAGCCGGCGGCAAAGATATGGCAGGTATCCAGGCAGACCCCGGTCCAGCAGCAGGGAGACCTGTTCCGTTCCGTCCAGGATGCGCTTCATACCCGCGGCGATCACCCCGAGGCATTCTTTTTCATTCAAGGCCCCAAGGTGGCTGCCGGGATGAAAATTCAGGTAAAGCAATCCAAGCTGCTCGGCCCGCAGCGCTTCGTCCAGCAGGGCCAGGATCGATTTTTCCCGCTTTTCAGGGTCGGGATGACCGAGGTTGATCAGATAACTGTCATGAGGCAGTACATGACGGGGCGCGATGCTTGCAGCGGCCAGGTTTTTTTTAAAGGCAACGATACTTTCCGCGCTCAGCGGTTTGGCCTGCCATTGCTTCTGATTCTTTGTGAACAGGGCAAACGCCTTGGCGCCGATTTTCACGGCATTGAGCGGAGCATTTTCCACGCCGCCGGCGGCGCTGACGTGAGCCCCGACATATTTCATGCTTCGCCCCGGGAGAACATGCGCCGGCAAACCGCGGCCTTCACCTGCCGGCCTTGCGCACGGCCCAGACATAGCCCATTTGTCCGTATTCCTGGGCAAGCAGTTGCCCTTGCGGCAGCCGGAGGATCCAGATCGAACGCACCCGGTCACTGACGTTGTCGCCGGTCCAGACAACAAAATCGGCCAGGTTGACATAAAGCGTCCTTTCCATCTGCAACAGCGTCAGCGACTCCTCGATCGTGGGCAGCCGCCAGCCGGAGTACCCGGCGTAGATGCGGTTGGCCCACCACTTGGCCTTGTCAAAACCCATGGGCTTGTTCCATAAGGTCCACATCAAGCCGCAGGAAAAATCAACAATCACTTTTTCGCCGCCATGCTCCACCAGCTCGAATCGGACCGCCGGTGTTCCAAGCTGGCGCATGATGGCATTCACATCCGCCTGGTTCAAACTCAGGTAATCGGAACGAAGCTTCAGTTTTTGCTCCTGCCGGATCTTCTGCTGGAATTCCTGCTCGATCATTTGCGCGGCTTTCTTTTCCAGAGCGATGATCTTTTTTCTTGCCCGCGGAGCCAGTTCGCCCTGGGGGTACTGCTGGAGAAAATTCTGCCAGGCCGTCACGGTATTCTCTGCATTCGCCTTGTCATAGGCCTGATCTTCCGACTGCCCCATTCGTAGTTCGGCCTGTTTTTGCTCCACGGCTTTGCTTTCATCCTCGCGAATTTTATTGGTGATCAACTCCTCCAGCTGGCGCAGCGGCTCGGTCATCTTGATCTTTTTGGCTTCAAAAACCACGGCCAAGGCGCGGATGACATCGCCCTTCTTGATCAAATCATTGGCCTGCTTGATCTTTTCGTTGACCAAATTTTCACTTTCATCAACCTGTGGAACCGGGATGGCGGGAACAACCTTCGGAGCGGGCTTTTGCTCCGCCTGCGGCTGAGCCTCTGCGCCGGCGACAGGGTTGACCTTAGTTGCCGGCCCTTGCGCCTCGGGTCGGGTCGCAACGACGGGAGCGGGACTGGCCTTTTCATCCTCTCCACCTGCCAGGTTGAGTTTCCCGGAAAGGGCCAGCCATAAAATAACGGCTGCGGCCAGCGGCAAAATGAGCACCAGCATATATTTGAAATTGAAAGCGAACCTTTTGCGCGCCGCGGGGAGGGTGAATGGCTTCTGGTCTGGTTCGTAGACCGGGCGCGGTTTTTCCGCGGCGCTTTCCTCTGGTTGGAAGGTTTTCGCCTCGTGCCAAACCTCGGCGGGTTTTTCAATGATGACCGATTTGGGAGTCGCAGGTTCAGCCGCTGCCGCACTTCCTGTTTCAGGAACCGGCATGAACGGGGCTTCCGCTTGCGGCGCCTGGGTCAGTATCGGTTCAACGTCAAAAGCCGCGGCGGTATTGCTGTCAAAATCAAAGGCGATCTTGGTCTCCGCCGCTTCGCCGGGGCTTTCATCCAGGATCGCTATCTCCTCGGCTGGGGATGCCGGCGGAGTTTGGACATCTTCCGCGCTGCCGCTCTTGTTCGTGATCACCGGCGGTTCGTCGTCGGCCAGGCTGAACACAGGCTGGTCTTCGGCCGCCGGGTCGGTGATGATCAGTTCATCCGCGTCGATGTAAGGTTCATAGGGCGCATGGTCGAGCTCAGGTTTTGGCGCGGCGAAAGGATCGCTGATGATCAGCTCGTTGGGGGGCGAAAACGGCTCATCCGCCCCTATCTCTTCGATCCGCTCCGGCTGGGCGGGGGCGGGTATCTCGTTCATCACGATCACTCCCTGGTTCTGCACCGACTGGTGCTCCTCGGTCAGCAGCAGGGGCAGTTCTTCCACGGCATTGAATTCCATGTTAGATGCCTGTCCCGGAGTTTCCCGTTGCTGAACCGGCGCGGGAACCGCCTTGGCTTCCTCCGCCGGGGAAATCTTGTTTAAATGCCGCTCGCATTTGAAGCGCATCATGTCAATTTCCACGTCCTTGCCGAATTTTTCATTGTATTGTTCGCACAGCCTGATCACGTCCTGCCATTTTTCCAGCTGATAAAGGATCTTGACCTTTCCCTTCAACGTTCTTTGATACTCATCTTCCATTGGTTTCTCCCTGGCAAGGCCAGAAAAGGCTACGCATCATTTGCTCACCCTCCCGACTCGCACTGTCCGGCAGTCGCGCCACGCGCCCAAGCTTTTACGGTCAACGGTTATTACCTATCATAAAGAAAAAGCAGTGTCAAATGGAAATCAATTTTTTCCCTGCGGCTTAGGCCAGGCGCGCCAGTAAGGGCCAGGCGATCAGGAAAAAGGTCAGGATGATCAGCAGCAGACTTGTGGACCAGCCGACGAAATTCTGGAATTTGTTGTTGACGTTGGCGCCCATGATCTCCCTTTTGTTGACCATGATCATCATGCAAATCAGCACCACCGGCAGCAACATGCCGTTGAGCACCTGGGTCCAGATGGTGATGGCGATCAAGGGCGCGCCGGGGATGAGGATGATGGCCACCCCGATGACGATAATGGCCGTGAACAGGGCGTAGAATTTCGGCGCCTCCTTCAATTTCTTGTCGATGCCGGCCTCAAAACCAAATGCTTCGCAGACATAAAATGCCGTAGCCAACGGCAGGATGGTGGCCGAAAAAATCGAAGCCACGAAGAGGCCGAAGGCGAAGATTTCACCGGCAAAGACGCCGGCCAGGGGTTTCAGCGCCATGGCGGCGTCCTTGGCTTCATGGATGACGATCCCTTCTTCATGCAAGGTCGCGGCGCAGGCGACAATGATGAAAAAGGCGACCGTGACCGTGGCCAGGCAGCCGATGATCACGTCCCAGAGCGCGTAACGGTAATCCTTGAGCTGGATGCGCTTTTCGATGACCGCTGACTGCATGTAAAACTGCATCCAGGGGGCGATGGTGGTGCCGATGATGCCAATGACCATGCCAAGGTACGGACGGTCAAACTGGATTTGCGGCCGGATCAAGGCCGCGCCGATCTTCAGCCAATGGGGCTTGGCCATCAAGGCGGAGATCACGTAGGAAAGAAGAAAAACCGAAAAAACAAGAAAAATCCGCTCGGCGAGCTTGTAGGTGCCTTTGACCACCAGGATCCAGACGGCGATCGCGGCCAACGGCACGGAAACGTACTTGCTGACCCCGAAAATCTGCATGCTGCCGGCAATGCCGGCGAATTCCGTGGCCGTGTTCCCGATATCGGCGACGAGCAAACCCAGGAAAACGTAGAACGTGATCTTGACCCCGAAACTCTCGCGGATCAAATCGGCCAGGCCTTTACCGGTGACGATGCCCATGCGGGCGTTCATTTCCTGCACCACCAGCAGGACGACGAATGCCGGTATCAGGGTCCAGAGCAGCCGGTAGCCGTAATGGGAACCGGCGACGGCATAGGTGGTGATGCCGCCGGCGTCATTGTCCACGCTGCCGGTGATGATGCCCGGACCCAGGATACTCAAAAAAATGACCAGGTTGGCGAAAAAGGGTCTTTTCAGTCCTTGTTTCACCTTGCCGGGGATCATTTTTGTCTGTAGCGGCTCCGCTTCTTGATCGAAGGCAGGAGCACTTCCAGGGTATCGTCCACGGTGATGATGCCGACAAGCCTGTTCTTCTTGTCAACCACCGGGAGGGAGAGCAGGTTGTACTTGGCCATGATCTCCGCCGCTTCCATGTC
>JAPKZM010000246.1 GCA_026393775.1 Candidatus Aminicenantota bacterium | reverse complement strand
CGCATTCGCCCTTGACCAGGTCGACATACTCACGGCTATGCACCAGGTATAATTCTTCAAGGGAGGCCTGCCTGACGGGCAGGCGGGTCAGTTCGGGGAAAAAGGGCATGGCCCGCACCGCCTGGTCGATGGCCAGGAGCCGCTGGGGCGATTCAGGATGGCCCTCTCCAGGTTGGTGCCGCAAAAAAATTTTATCGAACAGATAGCCGGTTTTCATTGCCATTTTGCAAATTATATAACAAAATCGGCCCCAATGGGTTGCCCTAAAAGGGAGTTGTTGGTAGTTGAATTTTCCGGGGTTTTGCCCTACAATGACCGCAACCGAGGTTGAAAAAATGAAAACAGTCATTTTTTATTATACGGGAACGGGAAATTCGCTGTGGTCGGCACGGCTGCTGGCTGAAAAACTGGATGGAGGGAAATTGCTGCCGATGAAAGGTGCGGACCCTTTCCTGGCCGGTGATGCCGAAGCCGTGGGCTTTGTCTTCCCGGTGCATATGTGGGGCATCCCGGGCCCGGTGCTACGATTCCTGGAAAAATTGACGTTGAAGCCCGGCATTTATTATTTCGCCCTGGCAGTCAACGCCGGCCAGGTCTCGCGCACACTCATCCAGCTGAGCAGGCTGTTGGCCAGGCGCGGGGCGAAGCTTGCCGCCGGTTTCGGCATTGTCCTGCCCAGCAATTACATTCCTTGGGGCGGGCCCGGACCGGAGGAACGGCGGAACGAATTGTTCAGGCAGGCTCGCGAAAAAATCGTCGAGGCCGGGGGCTTTTTCACCGGGCGAAGGTCGGGCCTGATCGAGCGGGGTCCGTTGTGGCAACGGATCGTTTTTAGCGCCATCTACAAGCTGTCCTTCAAGCAGGTCCCCAAGATGGACAAGGATTTCTGGTGCGATGACAAGTGCAACGCCTGCGGCATCTGCGTCAACGTCTGCCCGGCGAAAAATATCGTCCTGGCGTCGGGAAAACCGGCCTGGCAGCATCACTGCGAGCAGTGCCTGGCCTGCATCCAGTGGTGCCCGCAAGTATCCATCCAATACGGCAAAAAAACACCGGCCTACGAAAGATACCATCATCCCGAAGTGCAACTGAAAGACGTGATCGGTTGAACGGTCAATCGAACCGGCTCGGCTATACCGCCAGCTTGCCCTTGATTTCGTTCAGATTGTTTAGGCGCAGTTTTTCCATTTCCTTCTCCAGCTCGGCGAGGATGCGCACGGCGGCGGCCGGTTCGCAGAAGTTGACGGTGCCGATCTGGACGGCGGAAGCGCCGACCAGGATGTATTCCAGAACATCCTTCCCCGAGGTGATCCCGCCCATGCCGATGACCGGGATCCGCACCTGGCGGCAGACCTCCCACACCAGCCTCAAGGCCAAGGGCTTGATGGCCGGCCCGGAAAGCCCGGCCAGGGTGTTGGCGAACACGGGGCGGCGCTTCTCCAGGTCCACGGCGAGCCCCAGGAAGGTGTTGACCAGTGACAAAGCGTCGGCTCCGGCTTCCTGGGCGGCGCGGGCGACGGCGACGATGTCGGCCGCGTTGGGCGAAAGTTTGACGATCAGGGGCTTGGCGATGTTTTCCTTGACACGCTTGACCAGGCGGTAAGTGTGCTTTTCATCTTGGGCCGGGCAGGCGCCGCCTCGCTTGATGTTGGGGCACGAGATGTTCAGCTCGAGCATGGCCACTTCGGGCATGGCGGCGAAGATTCCGGCGACTTCCGCGAATTCGGCATCGTCCTGGCCGCAGACGTTGACGATGATCGGGGTGCGGGTCGTGGCGCTCAGGCGGCGGATGACACCTTGCAGTTCGTCGGCGCCGGGGCCGGCCAAGCCGATGGAATTGAGCAGGCCGGCCGGGGTCTCGAACAGGCGCGGCGGCGGATTGCCCGGCCGGGCATTCCGGTAAATGCCCTTCAAAACGAGGGCGCCGATGATGTCCAGGTCCATGAAGGGAACGAATTCCTCGCCGTAGCCGAAAGTGCCCGAAGCCGGGATGAGCGGATTTTTCAACCTGCAGAAACCCAGGTCAACGCTCAGATCGGCCATTGGATCTCTTCCAGGGGAAACACCGGTCCGTCCGCGCAAACTTTCCTGTATCGGCCGTCGGCGGCGGCGACCGCGCAGCTGTGGCAAACGCCGAAACCGCAGCCCATCACCGCTTCCAGGGAAGCGTAATTATCCAGCTTTTTCGCGCGGAGCATGCCGGCCAGCGCGGCCAGCATGGCCTCCGGGCCGCAGGCCATGGTCGCCTGCGGTCGCTGCTCACGGACAATTTTTTCCAGGCCCTCTGTCAGCGGCCCTTTTTCACCGCAGCTGCCATCTTCGCTGAAAATATATTTTTCCAACAGCGGCATGGCGTCCAGTTCGGCCAGCAATTTCAAATCAGCGGCGCCGCGGCCTCCGTAGAGCAGCAGCAGCGGCTGACGGGCGGCATAGTTTTTCGCGTAGTGGAAAAGGGGGACGATGCCCCGGCCGCCGGCGATGAGAAGTATCTTTTGATCGGGAAGTTCCGGAAAAGCGTTCCCCAGCGGACCGAGAATGTCCAGGCGGTCGCCGGCCTGCCGGTCTTTCAGCAGCGTCGTGCCGCGCCCTTTGACCTGGAAGTACAGCCAAATATGAGGCGGCTGGCTTTGCAATATGCCGAACGGCCGCCGCAGCAGCGGCTCCCATGTGGGCGATACGCGCAGCATGACGAAATTGCCCGGTTTTGCTTCCCGGGCAATCTGCGGGGCGAATACCTTCAACAAGTAGTAATTTTCGCCCAGGCAGCGGGTTTCCTCGATCCTTCCGCTTTCATCGTGCATGGCGTCATTATGCCATGCTTTGCCGGGGCTGTAAACAGAGAAAATTATTGCGCCGACTGGTCGGCGCCGATGCTGGCGCTCAGGAGGTTTTGCGCTTCCATGGCGCTGACGGTATTGGGATATTCGTTGGCGATCCTCTTCAAGCTGGAAACAGCCTCTTCCTGGAGCCGGTTTCTGGACTGCAGCTTGGCCAGCATAAGCAGGATGACCTCCCTGCCCATGGCGGTCTTTTTATCGTCCAGCATCCGCTGCAGCAGGTCCATCGCTTCCCGGTTCTTGCCGCCGGCCGCCAGCAGTTGGGATGAGAGCAGCGTCTTCTGGTCGTTGATGATGGAGATGCGGCTGTCGGGGCATTGTTGCAGGGTTTTTTCGGCATTGGCCAGATCGCCTTTTTCATAGTACAGGACGGCGATGAAAAGCCGGCCGGCGCTGGAAATACCGTTCTTGAATTTCAATTCCTGCAGCTGGCCGATCTTTTGTTCGATGCTCAAGCCGCCGTTGTTGCGGATGGCGAAGGCGCTGGCATACAGCTTATTCTCCCCGGCGGCGCTGAGGCTGGAGAAAAGGAATACGGCCAGCAGGGCAATGACCAGGAGCAGGGCGATCCCGGTCCCGGCTAATAGCGGACGGCGGTTATTTTTAAAAAATGCGAGAGCCTGTTCGAAAAAATGGACGAATGGATCGGCCTTCAAGTGTTCTTTTTCACTTCTTTTCATGTTGACCTCTAAGGTATTGCGCCTGAGATGACTCGAACATCCAACCCTGGGATTAGGAATCCCATGCTCTATCCTTTGAGCTACAGGCGCAAGAGTACAGCAATATCATTTTTCGTTTCATATGTCAATTGACCTTTGGCTGTGAAAGTGTTAAATTATCAGGGACATGGCTGCCATTTTTTTATTTTACCCAAGCTGGCGGCGAGGATTTAGAGAATGAAAAACAAAAATATCAAAGGCGTGCGTCTGATCGTGGCCGCCATGGTCTTGTTTTTTATCGTTTTTGTAATCATCCGCATTTATTTTGAAGAGAGCAAGAATTTTTCGCCGCTATTCCTGAAAGGTGATACTCTGATTTTTGGTTTGTGGATTATTATCATTCTTTTCGGTTTGACTTTTCTTTTCATCCTGGCCCGCAACATTTTGAAAATGTATTATGAAAAAAACCAGGGTGGCGCCGGCCATAGCTTCAAGAACCGCCTGGTCTTTTTTTTCATCGCCTTTTCCATTGTCCCCACCCTGCTGCTCTTTTTTTTCGCCACCGATGTCATTTCGCAGAGCATCGAGCAGTGGTTCAAGACCCCCATCGAGAATATCATGAGCAAGGTCGATGACGTCAAGACCAATTACTACGGCAACATCAATGAGGACCTCGAGCATTTTTCGGGCCT
>JAPKZM010000149.1 GCA_026393775.1 Candidatus Aminicenantota bacterium | reverse complement strand
TCTCGCGCGACCTCCATTTCCTTTTTTCAACCCCCATGCCGGTACGCAGCGCCTTCGCCTGGAAGATGCTGGAAACAACGGCTTACAGTTCGGCCATGGTCGTCTTCTTCTCGCTGCCGGTGCTGTTCTTTTATTGCCGCTGGTTCGCCCCCGGAGCGGGGCAGGTCATGCAGGTCCTGCTCGCTTTTCTTCTTTTCATCGCCTGCGGAGTCCTGACCGGCATCCTGCTTGGGCTGATCATACCGGCCTTCTTTTCGGTGCGCCGCCTGCAGCCGGTCCTGTCGGTGTTCTCCATCATTCTCATCTCCTTCATCATCGTCTTCATGCGCCTGCTGCGCCCCGAGCGCTTCCTCGAGCCCAGCGAGATCGACAACGTATTGCGCTATATGGGCTCGCTGGACCTGAAGGTCTTCTATTATTTCCCCTTTGCTTGGCTTTCCAGGGCCATGAGCCTGGTCGCCGACGGTAGGAACGCCCCTTACTGGAAAACCATCGGTCTCTTTGTCCTGCTGGCGGCTTCCCTGCTGGCATTGGTTTTTTGGCTGCGCGGAAAGATTTACCTGCAGCTGTTCGACAAGCTGAACCGGGGAGGCAAAGGTTATTACAAGTCGCGCTGGCGACCCTCGCGGCTGAAAAACGACTACCAGCCGCTGCTGCGCAAGGAGGGCAAGACTTTCCTGCGCACGCCCGCCCAATGGTCGCAACTGCTCATTGTCGGCGCCCTGGTGGCCGTTTTCGTCATCAACATGAAGATGATCCCCATGCCGCACCAGTCGATAAAAAACTTCGTCTGCTATCTGAACCTGGTCATGGCGGTCTTTATCGTCTCCGGCTTGAATTCGCGCTTCACCTTCACCTCCATCCCCAACGAGGGTCCCGGGCAGGCCCATATTTTCGGCTCTCCCTACCCGCGGGTGAAATTCTTCCGCTTCAAGCTTCTCTTCCACCTGCTGCCGCTCCTTTTCGTCGGTTTCGTTCTCTACGGACTGGGCGACCTGGCGCTCCATTTCGACGGCTTTACCCGGCTCATCGCCCTGGTGTTCTTGCCGCCGGCCATCATCTTCCTGACCGTCCTTTCGCTGGAACTCGGCATCGAAACCAACGAGACGAACCCGATCTCGCCCGAGCACGTGATCGTTTCCAAGCAGGGAATTTCTTACATGCTTTGGAGCATGATCTACCTGGTAGGCGGCATGCTCTTCCTGGTGAGGCCGGTGGGAGTCTATTACTGGCACCGCTACACGCGCGGAACGGTGCCCTATGCGGAGATCATTGCCTGGTTCACGGGCTTCCTGCTGGTCAATTTCGCCCTGATCGCGCATCAGTACCGCAAGGGCCTGAGGTTGTGGATGGCAAGAGAGCTGTGACCGAAAAATCTCGTTATGCGTGATGCGTTAGGCGTTATGTGAAGCCGCAATGATTCAAATAATCGAAAAGGTTCTTCCTCTTTCGCATAACGCATAACGACGCCGGTCAGCTCGTTCACGCATAACGAAGATATTATTTCTTGTAGCTCGATATAACCTTGGTCGTCAACCCGCCCCTGGGAGTGAACTCCGCTTCGACGACCATTTCCAGCGGCTGGACCTTTTCGACCAGGTGCGCCAGGATCAGCTTGGCCAGATTCTCGTAGAAGATGCCGCTGTTGCGGAACTGCAGGAAATAATATTTCAGGGATTTTAATTCGACGATCGCCTTGCCGGGCAAGTACTTGACGGTGATGGTGCCGTAATCGGGCAGGCCGGTCTTGGGACAAAGGGAGGTGAACTCGGGGTTGCGGATCTCCACCCAGGTGTCCTGGACCCGGTTTTCAAAGGGGACAATTTCCAGGACGTCGGCGCTGATGAAAGAAGCGTCCTTCCTGATCGCTTTTAAATAATCGCTGATGTCTTCCAGGCTCATGAGCGCTCCTGCCTTGATTATGTTCGATTTTCCCCTGGCTGTCAAGGCAAATCTGGCCCGAGGGGTTCAATTCAGCAGAAGAAAACCGGCTGCAAGTTGCCCGATTCGCAAAAAAAGCGGAAGAGGAAGGAAGTGGCGGATGTTCCTAAGGAGGGAGGGGGAGAGACAAGGCCCATCCCTTCCGTCCTCTTCCTATATTGAACGGGGTGTTGCTTTTAAATTAGGTATACGAAATCAAAAGCTGAAAGGTTTATTTTTATCGACTTACACTGGAATATTCATGTTGGCTTGACAAAAAAAACGAATGCCGCTATGATGCGTTTTCAAAGGAGGACTGATGAAAAAAATTTTATTCACGGTGTTCTTGCTTCTGGCGGTCTCGATTTTCCTGTCGGCTGATGTCTATATCAAGACCAACGTGCATACCGACGCCTTTGAGATGATGGGCCAAAAGCAGCCAGCCAAGGACGAAGTCAACGAGCAGTGGGTGGGCAACGGCCAGATGGCCATTATCAGCAAAGACAAGGTCATGATCACCGACATGGCCAAGAATTTCATGTACATTATCAACACCAAGGATAAATCGTACGTGCAGACCACCCTGCCGCTGGACATGTCCAAACTCGTGCCCAAGGAAGCCGCCGGGATGATGTCGATGATGAAAATGACGGTCAAGGTAACTCCCAACGGCCAGACCCAGAAAGTAGGCAAATGGAACTGCAGTGGTTACGACGTGGACATGAGCATGATGATGATGCAGATGAAGATGAAGGTCTGGGCCACCACCGAAGTGCCTTTTGACTGGAAGGCATTTTCCAAGATGTACTCCAACTTCGCCAAGATGCAGTTCATGGATGACAGCTCCCTCGCCGAATTCATGAAGATCAACGGTTTTCAGATCTCCTCGGAAATGACGATGAGCATGATGAACACCAACATGAAAGTGATCACCCAGGTGGTGGACATCATTAAGAAAGACGCTCCCACCGGGGTTTATACGGTTCCGGCTGGCTTCACCAAGAAGGACAGCCTCTCCCTGCAGGACCTGCGCGGTAATCAGTAAAGCGCTATGCACAATTCAAAATAAGAGGGCGGCGAGGTTGCCGCCCTTTTTTTTCATTCCCAGATATTCTTGTGGCCGAAAACTTGCGCGCCAGTAAAAAGGACTTGGAAGCGGGGCTGACCTTATCCGCAATCGTATTACCAGGTTTACAAGGATGAGATTGACATCCCGTTCTGGGTGGATAATAATAATATCAATAAAAGGGGGGGCATGAGCAGAAAAAACTTGATTGTATTGACGGGTATTGCCATCATGTTCGGAATTATTTTTCTCGCGAGCGGCTGCAAGAAAGAAGATGGGGACGACAACACGCCCGTGCAGCAGTTGAATGTTTATGTCGCCGGTTACACACGCAGCAGTGCCGGCATTGATATTCCCTGCTACTGGCAAAACGGAACGCGCACCGATCTGGCCATAACTGCCGGCAAAGAAGGCGTGGCGGTTGCCGTCTTCGTTTCCGGAAACGACGTCTATGCCGCCGGGAGTTCATACACCGGGACCAACGACACCGAGGTTCCCTGCTACTGGAAAAACGGGGGAAAAAACGACCTGAGCAAGATCGCGGCGACCGTAGACGGCTCGGCCACGGGCATCGTTACCATCGGCAGCGATGTCCATGTCTCCGGATATACCGGCAATAATCCGCTGCCGACGACACCCTGTTTTTGGAAGAACGGCGCGCGCACGGACCTGGGCATGATCAGCCCCGGCAAAAACGGCTTTGTTTTCTCGATCTGCGCCTCAGGCAATGACATCTATCTCGCCGGCGAGACCACGACTGCCGCTGGAGTTTTCGTTCCCTGTTATTGGAAAAACGGCGTCCGCACCGATTTGAGCGTCATCAATCCAGCCAAGGATGGATACGCAGGATTCGGTGCCTCGGTCTATGTTTCCGGGAGCGACGTGTTTGTTGCCGGCCATACGAAGAACAACGCTGATGTCGACGTTCCCTGTTACTGGAAGAACGGCGAGCGCATCGACCTGAGCGTACTTCTCGCCAACGGTCCGGGCTACGGAGACTCGATTTTCGTCTCCGGGAGCGATATTTTCGTCGCCGGAAATACCTATGGTCAAGGCGCTTCCGGAAGCGTTTCCGTACCCTGTTATTGGAAGAACGGAGGACGAACCGACCTCACTGCGCTCGATCCGAGCAGAAACGGCTTCGGCCAATCCGTTTTTATTTTCGAAGGCGATATTTATGTGGCTGGTTCCAATCTCAACGCCGCCAATGTCTTTGTTCCCTGCTATTGGAAGAACGGCGCCCGGACCGATCTCAGCGTCCTCGATGCCGCGAAAAGCAGCGAAGCCTTCTCGATTTTTGTCATCAAGCAATAATGCTCTGGCTGTCTCTTAAAGATCCGGAAAAAAGGAAGGATTTTTATTGCTTATTGTGAAAGGGTTGGAATCGCTGTTCCCCCTCGCCTTTAGGAGAGGGGGTACTGGTGAGGTCAATTGTATTTTTATTACTCCCCAATACTGTTCAGTATCTTTCTCAAGGAGTAGATCACGTCATTGGGCGAAACGGGACAACACAAACTATTCCAACACTAAATATTTTTGGTGGTTTATGGGGATTGCCAAAAATATAGTGTTGGTAATGTAGTGTGTCTGTCCCGCTATTACACTTGAGTGATGAGTTGAGTTTTATTCGCTGATACTGTTCAGGATCTTTTTCAGGGAGAATATGACATCGTTAGGAGAAACGGGACGGGTAGGATTGAAAAGCTGATCGGAGTCCAGGGGGAGTATCTGGGCGTTGACCATGAACTTGATGGTTTCATAGTTCATGTGCAGCGGCGAAAGGTCAAGGCTTTCGACCGCGGCCGGCAGCGGCGTGAAATGCAGGCGCTGCCCCTTTTTTACAAGATAATCGACCAGCGCTCTTAGGGTGACGGCGAAGGTCGCCCGGTCGGGGATGGAAAAGCGGTCGAAGCTATGGTCGGGCCGGGCGCCCATGATGCCGGCCGTGCAGCTCTTGATGATCTGCTCCTTGGCGAACGAGCCGTCGATGTCGGTGATGATCTCGGGGGTGCGGTCCATCTCGATATAGCGGTCGAAATAATAGCCGATCAGGGCCGCCATTTCCTCGCGGTTGATCTCGGTCTTGAAAAATATTTTTTTGAATTTTTCAGGCAAATTCATTTCCTGGAACTGGTCGCGGATCCGTTTCTTTTCGGCTTCCAGGACCGCGTCGCCGGGATTGAAAGCCAGCAGGCGGTCCAGGGTGACCAGGGCCAGGTCGAATTTGCCGTCTTTCTCGTAGATGGCGGCCAGGCGCAGCAATACGTCCTGGTTGTACGGCTCTTTCTCCAGGGCGGCTTCATAGAATGGCCGGCTGCGCTGCCATTGGTTTTCCTCGTAGAAAAAAGTGGCGATCTTCAAGGTGATGGCCGTCATTTCAGGGGAAAAAAAGTGGGCTTGCTGCAGGCAATCGATATATTTTCCCTTGTCCGTGTTCTGATAGGATTCGGCCTGCTGGAGGTACTCCTGGGTCGAGCGGGTCTTGATGCTCTCATACTTGAGTTTAAGCCAGGCGTCGTCGGGAGCCTTGGTCAGCAGATCGGCGTAGGCCTGGAAGGCATCGGTCGTTTTGCCTTCGAATTCATGGATCATGGCTAGGCCCATGCCGGCTTCGAGGTTTTCCGGGTTTGTCGCCAACGCCTGGGCGAACTGGTCGGAGGCGGCGCTGTATTTCTGGCGCGCCAGAAAAACATAGCCGAATGCCGCCTGTTTCCTGTCCAGTCGCGCTTCGCTGAGCTGGAAGGACCTGTAGGCGGCGTCGCTGTCCCCTTTCTGCAATTGTTCCCAGCCCTGGCGGAAATTGGCGTCGCTGAACTCGCCGCTCGGGAGGGCGGGCAGATGGAAGTCGATCTTTGCCGGCTTCACGCCGCCGCAGGCGATGGTCAACAGGATGAGCGTCGCAGGCAAAATTGCTTTCATTGGACCACACCTCCGTGCTTTTCCCTGAATTTTAACATTTTTTCCCGGGAACTTAAAACTCCCGCCTGAATTACGCCGTCAACGCGGTTAGTCTCGACGACGATCGCCCATTGGCTCAAGGCGTCCAGCTGCTGCTCGTCGGCGACTTCGAGCCGGTACGACTCATAATCGGCGAAGTAGTACTGAAAAATGGCCCTTTTCAGGTCGTAGATCCCCAGCCGCTCGCTGGCCGAAATATAGACTTCCCGCGGGTTCTGATGACGCAGCAAGGCTTCCCGGTCGGCCAGCAGGTCGATCTTGTTGTATACGCTGAGCACCTTGTTCCTATCGACCTGCAGTTTCTGCAGCACCTTTTCGACTTCGTTTTTCTGGCCGAGCCAGTCGGGGTTGGTCAGGTCGATGACATGCAGGATCAGGTCGGCGTGATGCACCTCTTCCAGGGAGGCCTGGAACGAGGAAAACAACTCTTCGGGCATGCTGCGGATGAATCCTACCGTGTCGGACAGGATGAAATAGTAGCCGACCTGGATGTCGAAAAGATCGACCCGGCGCAGTAGCGGGTCGAGGGTGGAGAACAATTTTTTCGAGATGGGAACATCTTCCCCGCTCAGGGTTTTGAAGAGCGTCGATTTTCCGGCCGACGTGTAACCGACCAGCGCCACCAGCGGCACCGGGAGCGCGTGGCGCCTCTGGCGCTGCAGGTCCCTGTTTTTCAGCACCGCCTCCAGTTTTTTCCGGATGCGGGCGATCTTGTCCTTGATCAGCCGCCGGTCCGTTTCCAGCTTGCTCTCGCCCGGTCCGCGGGTGCCGATGCCGCCGCCCAG
>JAPKZM010000251.1 GCA_026393775.1 Candidatus Aminicenantota bacterium | reverse complement strand
AGGTCATCGACATCTCGCCGGCCGTGGATGCCTACTTCGACCGCTTCCCGGCTGAAAACCGTCTGCAGATCGGCAACAAGTGCGCCCGGGAGCGGATGTCCGTCCTCTACGATTTTTCGGTGCGCAAAAAGGCGCTGGTGGCCGGGACCTCGAACAAGAGCGAGCTCCTGGTCGGCTACTCCACCCAGTTCGGCGATTCGGCCGCCGCCTTCCTGCCCATCGGCGATCTCTACAAGACCCAGGTGTTCGAGCTGGCCCGTTACCTGGGCATCCCCGAAGCCATCATCGCCAAGAAGCCGTCGGCCGACCTGTGGCCCGGGCAGACCGACGAGGGTGAGATCGGCATCAGCTACCATGACCTCGACCTCATCCTGCACCTGATGATCGACAAGCGCTGGGACGAAGGCGAGATCGTCGAACGCGGCTTTGCCCTGGCGATCGTCCGCCGGATAAAAAAAATGATCGTCGCTTCGCAGTTCAAGCGTACCATGCCGCCGGTCTGCAAGCTTCATGCCAGGACCGTGGGCATCGATTTCCGCTACTTGCGCGATTGGAATAAGTAAACGATGGCTCTTTACATCGTCCCGACGCCGATCGGCAACCTGCAGGACATCAGCGAACGGGCGATCGCCATCCTGCGCCGGGTCGACTTTATCATTGCCGAGGACAGCCGCTACTCGCAAAAACTTCTCAACCATCTGCAGATCAAGAAACGGATCATCAGCCATTACCGTCCCAAGGAGGAGATTCAGGCGGAGAAGATCCTCACCCTTTTAGCTGGCCAGGACGGAGCCCTGATCACCGATTCGGGCACACCGGCCATCTCCGATCCCGGCTTCATCCTGATCGAAAAAGCCATCGTCCGGAACATCCCGGTCATCCCCTTGCCCGGGCCGACCGCTTTCGTCCCGGCCCTGGTGGCTTCGGGCATCGACCCGCACCGCTTCATCTTCCTCGGCTTTCCCCCAAGGGGGCAGAGCGACTTGCGCCGCTTCTGCAAATCCCTGGCTCCCCTTCCCTTTACCATGGTATTTTACGAATCGCCACGGCGGGCGGAAAAATTCCTGCAGAACGCCGCCGCGACGCTGGGAGGACGCCGTTTCGCTCTGGCCAAGGAATTGAGCAAAAAACATGAAAAGATCATGCGCGGCCGTTTGGATGAATGGGCGGACGCGTTGAAAGACGAAACCATCCTGGGAGAAATCGTCATCGTCATCGCCGGCGCCGAGGCGCGGTCCGTTGAACCGGCGCCCGTGCTGCGGAGCAGCGAGGACGTTTACGCTTATTTCCGCGAGCGCCATGGCCTGGGGAAAAACCAGTTGAAGAAAATTCTCATGCAAAAGAAACCCAAAAAAAAGGTCAGGCGGTATTCGGATGCCGATTAAACGCTTGAGAGGGGACCGCTGCCGGCAACGCTTTTTATGCGCCGCCGTTCTCCTGCTGCTCGTCCTGGGCAAGCCGGGCTTCGCCCAGGACGGGCCGGGCTTCGCCCAGGGCGAAACCGCCGCTAAGCCTGTCGAGCAAACCCGCGGCGGCTTCGTAATCACCCCGGTCGTCTACTACACGCCGGAAACGCTTTTTTCCTGGGGAATCGTCGGCATCCATTATTTCCGGCTCGGCCGTTCTGAAATGCCCTCCCGCCTTTCCCACTACCGCTTCAACCTGGTTCATACTCAGAACAAGCAGACCATCGCCCAGGTCGATTATGAATTTTATCTGGCCGGCGGCGTCAAGCTGCTGGACGGCCAGGCGAAATACTCGCTTTACCCGGACCGTTTCTACGGCAGCGGTAACCGCAGTGCGACGGAGGACCGCGAAGATTTCAACGCGCGCAACTGGCGCCTGCAAGTAAATGTCCAACGCCGCTGGGGCGCGAACCTGTTCACTGGTGTGCACCTGGAGATGTTTTCGCAACATATCATCGAAACCGCGAACAACGGCTTGCTGGCCGCGGGAGAGATTCCCGGCAGCCGCGGCGCGAGATTGACCGGGATCGGGCTTTTCGGCAAATGGGACAGCCGCGACAACACGTTCTCCACCAGCAAGGGAACTTATTCCGCATTGTTACTGAACTTTTTCCCCAAGGCGCTGGGCAGTGATTTTGCTTTCAGCCAATTGACATTGGACGCCAGAAAGTACTTCCCCCTGGGTCGCGGCTCCGTGCTGGCCGTCCAGGCGATAGGTAAATCGACATGGGGCGAGTGCCCGTTCCAGACGCTGCCCATGTTCGGCGGTTTGAACCTGTTACGCGGCTTCTATGAAGGCCGTTACCGCGATATGAGCATGCTGGCCATGCAGGCGGAGTATCGCCTCCCCTTGTGGCGGCGCTTCGGCTTATGCGCATTCGCAGGGCTGGCCCAGGTGCAGGCGCAAGCGGGACAACTGTCGCTGGGGGAATTCCACCCGGCCGCAGGCATCGGCCTGCGCTACAAGTTCAACCCGCGCGAGAACCTGAACGTCCGCCTGGACGTCGGCTTTGCCGACTCGTCCCCCGCCTTTTACCTGACCTTTGCCGAAGCCTTTTAAAATCCAGGGTCAAGGCAGCAGCAGGATGCGGACTATAAGCCGGGTTCTGTCTAGAAGAATCATTTATCTAGTCCCGGCGTTGCCGCACAAACTATCCGCCGACTTTGGCGGATCTAGTTTGTCGGTCCCCCTTGGGGACCAACGGGATCCAGCAGCTAACCCGAGGACCTCGGCCGGGAAAGCCTCGAACGCCCTCTGTTAAGCCTTGCTCCGGATGGGGTTTGTCTCAGTCACGGGCGTCGCCGCCCAGGACGGTGAGCTCTTACCTCACCTTTTCACCCTTACCCAACCGCGCGAACGCGGCCGGGCGGTCTGTTCTCTGTGACACTGTCCTGTCCCCCCGTTCAACGAGGGGAAATCCCTGTTGGGGATCATCCTTCCCTGCGGAGCCCGGACTTTCCTCCCCTCTCAATTACGAAAGGGGCGATTCTTCATCCGCATCCTGCTGATGCGTTACTATTATACCAAGAGATTCTATTTTTTGATAGAGGTTGCTGCGCGGCAGGCCGATTTCGCGGGCCGTCTTGGCCACGTTGTATTCGTATTCCTTTAGCTTTTGTTCCAGGTAGGCCTTTTCCGCCTCGTTCTTGAAGTCCTTCCAATTCTTGATCTGGAGCAGGGCCGTTTCGCCGCCCGCGCTCTTGCGGCCGAGGTAATCGGGCAGATCCGGGCCGGAGATCGGGTCGGTGCGGCACATGATCAAGAGCCTTTCAACCAAATTGCGCAATTCACGCACGTTGCCCTTCCAGGGGTATTCCATCAGTTGCGCCAGTGCCGCGTTGGAAAAGGTCTTTTTCTTGTAATTGTTCTCCTCGGAAAAGTAGGTGATGAAGTGTTCGATCAGCAAGGGGATGTCTTCCTTCCTTTCGCGCAGCGCCGGCGAATGGATCGGCACCACGTTCAGGCGGAAAAACAGGTCTTCGCGGAAATTGTTTTTCCTGATCTCCTCCTCCAGGTTCTTGTTGGTGGCCGCGATGACGCGGACGTTGATCTTCTTGATCTCCGGCGAGCCCACCGGCTGCACCTCGCCCTCCTCAAGCACCCGCAGCACCTTGGCCTGGGCCTTCAAGCTCAGGTCGCCGATCTCGTCCAGAAAAATGCTGCCGCGGTGGGCGCTTTCGAACTTGCCTATCTTTTTTTCGTACGCGCCGGTGAAGGAACCCTTTTCATGGCCGAAGAGCTCGCTCTCGATCAATTCATCCGGGATGGCGGCGCAATTGACCTGGACGAAGCGGTTCTGGCGGCGGCCGGAATGCTGGTGGATCAGGCGGGCGATCAGTTCCTTGCCCGTGCCGCTGTCGCCGGAGATCAGGACGGTGGATTCGCTGCGCGCCACGCGGCGGATGGTCTCCTGCAGGGCCTGCATCACGGCCGACCGGCCCACCAGTTCGTACTTCCTGGCGGTCAAGTTCCGCAGGCTGAAATTTTCCTTGAGCAGCTGGATTTTTTCAGCCGCGTTGCGAACGGTCAAAACCAGCTTGTCGCGGGAAATTGGCTTTTCCAGGAAATCAAAAGCTCCCAGGCGCGAAGCCTCCACCGCCTCCTCGATTCCGGAGTGGCCGGAGATCATGATGATCTCGACGCCCGGATTCACGGCCTTCAGCGATTTTAGTACCTGTAAACCGTCCATGCCGCCCGGCATCTTGACATCCAGCAGAACGATGTCGGGCATGATCCTTTTAAAACTTTCGATGCCCGAGATCCCGTCCTTGGCCAGGGAGACGGAGTATTTTTCATAATCCAGGACCATTTTCACCGATTCCTGGATATTCTTTTCGTCATCGATGACCAGGACTTTCACGTTTTCCATGGTTTGTTTATAGCAAACCCGGCTGTTTTTTTCAAATCAAGGCCGACCCACTGCCGGCTTTCAAATGCTGATTTTTTTTTCAGGATCGCAGCGTCCCTGCAGGAGGAGATAGGGCGAACCGATATTGAATCGGTTGTGAAAAAAGCGCAGTTCCCGGGAAATCTCCAGAATGCGCAGGAAATAGGAGCGCATGGTGGTCTTGAAGAGGAACTGGACGGGATGGGCGATCTCGTTGTCGGCAAACCAATATCCGTGGGCCGAAAAAACATATTCATTGGGGTTCGCCCCGAAACCCTTCAACTTGACCAGGTAGACCAAAACTCCCTCGCCGGCAACGCGTAGCAGGTCGGCCATGGAAGCCACCGAGGGTTTGAAGTAGAGGTTGGAGAACTGGACCTGCGGGAAAATTCCCCTTTCATCGCGAAAGCCGTTCCCCGACGACCGCTTTTGCTTCAGGAAGGCGCTGCGGATGTCGGAGACGGCTGAGACGAACACTCCCTTGTTGATCAGGTATTTTTCCTCCGCCGCCGTCCCTTCGTCGTCGAAGGGAACCGATCCGGTCTGCTCCGCCAAAGCTGGATTGTCCAAAATGCTGACCTTGGCCGAAGCGCCGATCAGACGGCTTTTTCCGCCTGACGGATCGAGCCGCAGGCCGGAGGAAAACTCCTTCAGCATCTGGACCGAGGCTTCCGGCGACATGACGAACAATTCCGCGCCGCACGCCGGCAGCGGTTCGGCTGTCAGGGCGCCGAGCAGGTTAGCCGCCCTGGCCACCAGGCGCTCGGGATTGAAATGGCTAAAATAAATATGGCTTTCGCTCAGCTCGAGAACGTGATCCCGGAGCATGAAAGCGACCTGGACCTGGAAATGCGTTTTTTTGTACTTGGCCAAAAAACCGTGGCTGTTGGCCAGATAAACTTTTTTCAACAGTCTAAAAAAATGATATTTTTTCAGTTTCAATCCCGGGAAAGCCACCAGGCTTTCCTTGATCTTCTCCAGCAATTCGTTGACCCGTGTTTCGTCCCAGTCCTCGATTTCCGGATCGTAGATGGCCAACTTGGTCTTGGCAAAGCTCCGGGGAAGCAAATGGGCATAGTTTTTTTTGTTGTCCGGGCCCGAAGCCGCGCTCAGGCTGGAAAAGTATTGCTTGATCAAGCGCGCGTCGGGATTGGAAAGGCTGAAGCCTGAGGGATCACCGCTGTCCCGGAAAGCCCTGGCCAGCAGTCGGTTGCTCTGAACTTCATGGGCGGCCAGCGGCGGTTCGTTGCCTTCGCTTTCCCAGCGCCAGGTTTTTTCGCCGAAAGCCTCGACGGTCGAAAAGCCTGCTTCCTTCCCCGTTTTTAAAACCGTTTCAAGCACCTGGGCCACCATTGACGAACAGCTTGTTGATTTTTATCGTCGGCTGCCCGACCCGCACCGGCACGATCTGGCCGCTTTTCTGGCAATAGCTGATGCC
>JAPKZM010000232.1 GCA_026393775.1 Candidatus Aminicenantota bacterium | reverse complement strand
ACTATTTTTAACGCTGCCCTGGAACGCGGGTTCGGAAAATTCAGCCTCTTCCTGAAGGCGGAAAACCTGTTAAATAAGGAATACTGGACCGAGCCCGGCTGGCCGATGAAGGCCCGCACCATTTCCGCCGGCGCCCGCTTTTTCATCGAAGGTAAAAAATAAATTCGACCAAGGAGAAACCGATCATGAAAAAAACGATCCCGCTGCTTTTAGTGATGCTGGCATCGGCATGGATGTGCTTCGGCCAGGAAAACAACGACTTTTATGACAACACGCCCGAGAAAAACCTGCCCGGGACGCTGAAGATCGAGGTCGCCGGCGAGGTGGCCAATCCCGGCTTCGTCGACCTCGGCGGCCTGCCCCGGCGCTCGCTCATCGTCCGCGAGGCAAGGCTGGAAAAAGGGGCGATCGCCTTTATCGGCTCCTACCGCTATGACGGCTATTCGCTTTTCGACATCCTGAAGGAGAAAATCGTAGCCAAGAAGAACCAGGCCGAATTCCGCTCGATCATCGACCTGCTGGTGGCGGTGGAAAACCAGAAGGGCGAAAAGGTTGTCCTGAGCTGGGGGGAGATCTTTTACCCGTCGGCGCTGCACCGCATCCTCATCGCCGACCGCGTCGCTCCGATCATCCCCAGCGAAACGAAGGAGAACTGGCCCCTGCCGGAAACGATGAAACTGGTCTGCGGCAACGACCTGGTCAGTGAGCGCAACATAAGCTCGCCGATCCGCATCACCGTGTTCTCGGCGCCGCTCAGCTTGCCGGGCAAGAAAGGCCAGAAACCCCTTTATGCCCCGAATTTCAAGGTGTCCCGAGCCGATGGACAGTCCGTTGCCATCGACCCGGCGGGGCTGCAAGAAGAACCCCGAGTATACCCCGCGGTATTCTACGGCCGCGGCAAGGGCTTCCACGGCATCCAGCAATTCACCGGCTGGCCGCTCAAGGACGCGCTGAAAACCTTTTTCACCCTGGACAGTAAGACGCTGCGGCAGGGATACCTGGTTGCGGCTTCGGTCGACGGCTACCGCGTGGCTCTGAGCTGCAGCGAGCTCTTCAACCGCAACGACCAGGCCGAGTTCCTGTTGATCGACCGCGGCGAAGGACAGGAAGGCGGGCGTTTCACCATCTTCCCGGCCCCCGACTTCTTCTCCGACCGCGCCCTCAAAGCGGTCAACACCATACATTTTCTTGTTTACTGATCCCTCATAAAAAGAAACCCGCCGCTGTCTAGCAGGGCGGGGTTCCGCATTAATTCAAGGCGGAACAGAGGCCGCCGGGCTCTTGAAAAAAGGGTTTTCGTTCAATATAATGTTGCCTTAAATCGGGAATAAAGAGGAAACCTGCAAGGAGGGAACATGGCGGCTTTCGCGCAAATGCTGTTGGTCGTAGCGGGATATTTTTTGCTGTTGATCCTCTGGGGCCTTTACCAAGGGCGCAAGGTGAAGAACGACTGCGATTACGCCATTGCCGGCCGCAACCTACCCGGTTGGGCGGCCGCCCTGTCGGAGAGGGCCACCGGGGAATCCTCCTGGGCGCTGCTCGGACTCCCCGGCATGGCCTATGCGACCGGCCTGACCGAGATCTGGACCGCGCTGGGCTGCGTCGCCGGCATCATCACCGCCTGGGTGGGGCTGGCCTGGCGCCTGCGCGACGAAGCCGAGAAGTTCCAGGTAAACACATTCAGCGAGTACATCTCCAAAAAGCACGGCGAGATGGCAAAATGGATCCGCGTCGTCGCCAGCTCGACCATCGTTTTTTTCTTCTTCTTCTATGTCGGCGCCCAATTCCTGGGCGGCGGCAAGACGCTCTTCACCCTCTTCAGCGTTGACGAGAAGCTGGGCATGCTAGTCACGGCGCTGATCATCATCCCCTACACCATCTACGGCGGATTCCTCAGCGTCATCTACACCGATTGCGTCCAGGCCATCCTGATGATCATCACCCTGATCGTCACCCCGATCGCCGGCATGCTCTATATCGCCAAAACCCCCGGCCTGTTCGCCTCGTCCATCGGCGGCGCCCTGAGGGCCGCCGGGCCGGATTACATCTCCCTGACCGGCGCCACGTCGGGATTCGCCGCCGGGGTGATGATCGCCGGCTGCTTCTCCTGGTTCTTCGGCTACCTCGGAGGTCAACCGCAGCTGAGCATGCGTTTCATGGCCATCAGGAACACGGCCCAGGCGAGAAAAGCGAGGAACATCGGCATCGCCTGGACCCTAGTCGCCTACCTGGGAGCACTGGCCATCGGCTGGATCGGCCTGGCCATGTTTGGCCCCGGCAAGCTGGCCGACCAGGAGCTTGTCCTGCCGCTGGTGCTGCTCAAGCTGTTCCCGCCGGCCCTCGCCGCCCTACTGATCACCGGCGCCATCGCCGCCATGATCTCCACCGCCGACTCGCTGCTCGTTCTCTCGTCCTGCGAGCTCTCGGAGAACCTGATCAAGCCCCTCAACAAAAAACACCAGGGGGCCGACCGCCTGTGGCAATCGCGGCTGATCACCGCCCTGCTGGCCCTCGTCGCCCTGGTTTTGGCCTACATCTTCCCCAACCGGCTCATCTACACCATGGTGAGCTACGTCTGGGCCGGTATCGGCGGCACCTTCTCCATCGTCATCCTTTTCACCCTGTTCTGGAAGCGCTACCACGGCCGGGCAGTGATCGCCACCATCATCAGCGGCCTGCTGTTCACCATCTTGTGGAGCGTCAGCGGCATGAACGCCAGGATCACCTCGCGACTGCTCACTTTTTTCGTGGCCGGAGCCGTTGCGGTCATCGCCACTTTCGTTTTGCCGAAAAAAGCCGCCAGCGTGCCGCCCCTGCGGACGCGGGCAAAAATGTCCAGCGCTCCCGGAAATGGCTGATTTTTACGTGGCTTGAAAAATATAGGTTTTTGCGTTATAACTCGGTATAGCACGACGGAGAGCATGGTAACTAACCGATTTTTCCAGTTGGCTTTGTGCGGATGGCTCCTGGCCGCCCTTCCATTCTCCTTGTCGGCGCTCGACCCGAACCTGGCATTGGATGAATACGCGATCGAGCGTTACTCCACCGAGAACGGATTACCGCAAAGTTCGGTCCTAGCCATGATCCAGACCCGTGATGGCTATCTCTGGCTGGGCACCTACGAAGGGCTGGCCCGCTTCGATGGGCTGACATTCACCGTTTTCGACAAGAGCAATACGCTGGAGATGGAGAGCAACGGCATCAAAGCCTTGGCCGAAGACGGCAAGGGCCGGCTCTGGATCGGGACTACGGCCGGCCTGTTGCGCTACGCGGATGGCCGCTTCCAGCGCTTCGACGAGCACCAGGGGCTGTTCACCCATTTCATTCTCTGCCTTTTCTTGGACCGCTCCGGCACCATGTGGGTCGGCACCACCGGCGGGCTGTACAGTTGCCGGGATGACCGCTTCCAGACGTTTACCACTGCCCAGGGGCTTTCTTACAACTACGTCACCACCCTGGCCGACGACGGCGACGGCGGCATCTGGATCGGCACCGGCCAGGGACTGAACCACTACCGGAACGGGAAGATGCAGGTCTACATAGTCGGCGGCGGGCTCCCCCATTCCGATATTCGCGCCCTGCATCTCGACATGCGGGGCACGCTGTGGATCGGCACCAGCGGCGGCGGCTTGGTCCGCTTCCGCGCCGGCCGCTTCGAGCCGCTGCAGGAAAAGCTGTCCTCCGACGATATCCGCGCCGTGTTCCAGGATCGTCACGGAGTGACCTGGATCGGCACCAATCAGGAGCCGCTCAACCGCATCAAGGACGGCAAGGTCTCGGTCTTGGGCCAGCTCCAGGGCGGCGTGTCGGCGGGGCGCTGCATCCTGGAAGACCAGGAAGGCAGCCTGTGGGTCGGCACCCGCGACGGCCTCCTGCAGCTGAAGGACGATAAGTTCATCCTCTATGGGTCTCGCAACGGCCTGCCGGTCGACCCGGTGCGGGCGGTGTTCGAGGACCGCCAGGGCGCCATCTGGGTCGGCACGGTCGGCGGCGGCCTGGTCCGGCACCAGGGGACGGAGTGGCAGGTTTTCGGCCGAGATCAGGGCCTGCTCAGCGAGCATGTATGGTCCATCGCCCAGGGCAAGGACGATTCGCTCTGGGTGGGCACTTACGGGGGCGGGCTGTACCGCATGCCGGCTGCGGGGAAGCCGGGGCGCTTCGCCCGCATCGCGGGGGTGGCCAACGACATCATCCGTTCCCTCTTGGCCGACAGCCGCGGCCGCATCTGGGTGGGGACGAACGGCGGTGGGCTCGACTGCATTGCGAATGGGCGCATCACCAATTTCAATGCCGACAGCGGCCTGCCCAGCAACTACATCTACGCCCTTGAAGAGGACAGGGATGGACGCATCTGGGCCGGTGCCTACAACGGCGGATTGGCTGTGCTGGAAGACGGGCATTTCCGCGGCATCCATTCCAAGGAGATTCACGACCAGCCCGTTTGGGTCATCCACGCCGACCGCGAGGGCGACGTGTGGGTCGGGACCGACCATGGCGGTCTGCTCTGGATCCGCACTGACCGCGTCTTCCGTTTCTCGAGCCGCGATGTGTGGATGAACGGCAACAAGGGCATCTACCACGTCGACAAGCAGGACTTGTTCGCCTTCGCTTCCGGGCGTATCTCGCGCATCCCCTGCGTCTCCTTCGGCAAGTCGGAGGGCATCAAGGTGACCGAAAGCAGCGGCCCGGCGCAGCCGGCCGGCTGCATCGACCGCAGCGGGCGTATCTGGTTCCCGACCATCCGCGGCCTCTCCATGTTCGACCCCGATCGCCAGCTCCTCAACCGCATCGAGCCGCCGCTGGCCGTCGAAAGGGCCGTCCTCAACGGCCGTGACTTCGCGGTATCGTCCCGGGCGACCGTTTCGCCGGGAAAGGGCAACATCGAGATCACCTACACGGCCGTCAGCTTCCTGCAGGTGGACAAGGTGCGCTTCGCCTACCGCCTCGACGGCTTCGATTCCGAATGGGTCCAGGCGGGCAACCGCCGCTCGGCCTTTTACACCAACCTGCCCCCGCGGGCGTACACCTTCCGGGTCATTGCCGGCAACGGCGATGGGGTGTGGAACCGCCGCGGGGCATTGTTCTCCTTCATCCTGAAGCCGTATTTCACCCAGACGGCGCTGTTCAACTGGTTGCTCGCTGCCGCCGCCTTGCTGCTCATCGCCGGGACATTCATTCTCCTCCTGCACCGGGCCAGGGTGCGCGAGCGCAAGCTGGAGCGCATCGTGGACGAGCGCACCGCGCAACTGCAGCGTCTGGCCCGCTTCGACGGGCTGACCGATCTGGCCAACCATCGGACGTTCTACGAGATCTTCCAGAAGGAATGGGCCCTGGCCGTCCGCGAGAAGAAGCCGCTGTCGCTGGTCGCCATGGACATCGATTTCTTCAAGCCATACAACGATACCCTCGGGCATTTGGAGGGCGACGAGTGCATCCGCAAGGTGGCCACGGCCATTCGTTCCCAGGCCAAGCGCCCGGCCGACCTGCCGGCGCGTACCGGGGGCGATGAGTTCCTGTTGCTGCTGCCGGGGACGGAATACAATGGCGCGCAGGCCATTGCCGCAAGCATCCGCGAAGCGGTCGCCGCCGCCGTCATCCCCCACCCCGCCTCGCCCGTCGCTTCCACGGTCACGGTCAGCCTGGGAGTGGCCAGCACCACCCCGCAGGCCGGCGCCGAACCGGGTCAGCTGGTCGAGCGCGCCGACCAAGCCCTTTACCAG
>JAPKZM010000159.1 GCA_026393775.1 Candidatus Aminicenantota bacterium | reverse complement strand
CTCAACCCCGATCATGACTTGTTCTCAAGGCTTTTATTCATAATAAAATTGTCCCATCCCGGCACTCTTTAGTCAATAATTTAATAGTGTTAGATAACTTTATTTCTGCTAAAATTTATTCGATTTGGGCAACAGCCCGTCGATTTCAGTCATCGGCATTCCAAAAAAAAGACAAACTTCTCCTGCGGCGGATAACCGATCCAAGCGCGGCGGAATTTGGATTTAGGCTTTCCCGGCTCCTTATTCGGTTTTCTTCAAGCTTCGGCAACAGCAGGTCTGGTAAAAAAGGCTCATGATGGCCAACACCGCACCCGCGGCAACGATCACCCACTTCGCCCAGACAGCCGGCCACCAGAAAATGGCTAAGACAACGATGGCCGCGGCCAACAGGAAACGACAGAAGCAAAGTTTCATGATTCCTCCTCTTTACGCAAACAAAACATGATTATTTTAAGATAAAAGACAATTATTTTCCATATCCGGTTTTCAAGCGGCGCCCATTGCCTATTCCCGACCGGAGCGATTCGAACCGGATCCAATCTCAACTTTTTGTGCGACGCGGCCTTGAACGTGATGTCAGGTCAGGAAATATCCGTTCGCAGCAATCTACAATTTACCCTTGTCGGATCTCCGCTTGGCACGCCATACGAACAAGGCAAGGGGCGCGACGACCAGGACAAAGAAGCTCACGGCGCATTGCGGCCAGGAGTCGCGCAACGGATGGGCGGAATGCCCGAGCGCCGCCCAAACCATGAAGAAGAAACACAGGCCCAGCCAGAGCGCCGTGCAGCACGCCATGAGCACGATGGCATGGCGGAGCGAGATGCGGTTTCCTTTGATTACCCGGGCAAAAGCCCACGCCGCCAGGGCGAGGATTGCGAGCGCGCCCAGGACCGCGAAAGGGAGGATTGGTATGCCCATTTAAATTCTTATAAAATTTTTTGCCTTTTCTATAGTTGATCCCGGAGAGTTTTTAACGCTCATTTTCCGGAGGCGAAGATGCAGCGATAGAGCAACTCGATATTCGCGTCCAGGCCGGGCTCTCTCTCCACCAGGCGCGAGATGAAAAGATCGCCGCCGTGGTAGAAACTGATACGGTTGAAGGGCGCGTCCAGGGCGGGCTGGTTGGCTTTCAGGCCGAAGCGGACGCGGACACGATTTTCCAGATAGCGGGCCAACCCCTCCTTCCATTCCTGCCAGGTCAGATATTCCCAATCCAGGCTGTTCAAACCCCTTCTCAGCAGGGAACGCCAATGATCGGCTTTTTTCATTTGGCCTTTTTGCAGCGCCGCCAACCACTGGCCGTAGACCCGCCGGATCTCGACGTTGCCGTAGGGAAACGGGTGCTCCAGCTCCCACATGTAGTCCTTCCGGGCCATAGCTTCCCGGTAAACGGCCAATCCCTGTTTCAGCTTGCCTTCGACCGTTTCCCATTGAAAGCAATGAACGAATTCATGCAGGATGAAGGCAAAGCCATCCGCAGAGTCGAAAACTTCCGGGCTGACGACGCAGGCCATGCGGTTGCCCCAGAAATCGAGCGGCATGGCGGCCCGGATGCCGACCGGGATCGGGAACTTGACCGCTGCCTGGGCGGACAGGTTCCAGCTTTTTCCGTCGGCAGCAAGTTCAAAAACGTACCATTGCCCGTCGGCGACTATGGCGACGGGATAGGTTTTGGCAAAGGCCGGGTGCAAGTCGCCCACTTTTTCCCGCCAGGCTTGAACCTCCGCCAATCCCGCTTGCCAGCGCTGCGCCATCGGCGCCGGCTCCTGGGCTGACAAGAAAACACAGATCCCGGCAAGAAAAATTGCCATTCCATATTTCATGTGCTCCTCCATGCAAGATCTCACATTTTAAATCATTTCAATTTTAATTTCAGAAATACAGGTGTCCTGATATTTTGATCCGGAAAAGACTTCCTCAATTTCTATAATCAAGCCATATATGGAAAAAGCGGCAAGGAAATCATTGTCGAACTGTTTACGCTCCTCGCCTTGCTTCTTTTTTCTGACGCCAAGCTCTTTTTCTATTTGTTCGAAAAAAAATTGCTGGTCGTTTATAAAGTCTTCCATTGCCCGTTCCCTGAATTCATGCTGATCGTCCAATATGACCGGAAAATCGAAATACTGCATCTCTGGCGAGTCATTTAAATCGATCGTGAATGCTTGCGCCGATTTCATGAAGTATAAATAAGAGTCCGCTTCAGACACCAACCCCGGCGCGGTGAAAGCAATGAACATGTAACATTTTAATTTTTTTATCCGATTGTTCCTTCTATAAATTTCCGGGTTCGTGGCGTTGCCGTTGATGATGCCGATCCTGCTAATATCCTTGTTGACGACAATCGTGATGTTTTCTCCGATGCCATTCCCTTTTACCCCCTCCGCCCAGCAGGTGTCGGTTTTATGATCGAATATGTTTTTTACGGAATATTTTACGGTGCGATCTTTATATATTTCCACCAGTTCAGAACTTGCCCAAAGACTTTGCCCGCTTTTTAGATGCAATTCCTTCCATGGGCTGCCGCTTTCACTCCATCCAGATGAAAAAAAGATCAATAAAAAGAAAATCATCGCGGGAAATATCCATTGTTTGAAAGATTTCATAAAATTTATCCTCCACTCAATTTCGCTTTCAGGCCTGATCCCATCGGCTTCCATTACCTTTTTACGTCAAGTCCCCGTAGGGGGCAGTCCGTCCCCGGTCCCTTTCCCGGTTCTTTTTTCTTTTTTTCGCAGCGGAATAGGGATGTTGCAGAGCTCGATGCGGCCGGCCTTGAATAGAAACCATTCCTCGCGGCGATTGCGGCGCGCTTCGACCAATTGCCGGAACGTATCCGTATCGGTGCGCATGACCTCCAGGTCGCTGCGTTCGGCCAGCGGCACGTCGGCGGCGACGCAAATCGATTTGATCGGAACGTATTGCTCCGCCTTGTCATAGAAACCCATCGGGCCGCTCGCGCGCGGCAGCGAGGATAGCAGTTCCATCCCTTGGAGCACCCGCCCGAACAGGGTGCAGTTGCGGTCCAGGTGGCGCGGGACTTGGCCGATCACCACGTAGATCTCCGTGCCGCCGCCGCTGTCGCTGGTGTTGCCGCGGCCGGCGCCGACCATGCCGTAGCCGTGGGTGAGCCACATCCGGCCGCTGCCTTTGTCCCGGGCAACCGGGAAGCCGTCGCAAAAGCCGACCTCTTGGGCATAGACGTCGCCGTCGGGCAGCAAGGTGAAGGGGATTTTGGCGTCGATGGCGCGATCGAACTCGGCCGGCAGGTTTTTTTTGGCATGAAGGATCTTGCGCACCTTTTGCGGATCATCGGCCGCGGGATCGCCCCATTGCACCACGTAATTGTCCTGGACGCGGATGATCGCCAGCCCGTCAAAGTAGCGCTCGCGGGCCAAGGCCTTGACGTTGGCCGCGTGCTGCGGGGCAAAGACCGGCGCCAGCTCGATGACCACCCGCCCTCCGGCCAATTCCAGATAAAGGGTGCTCTCCGGATCGAGGTCCCGCCAGTCTTCGGTTTTGGCCGCGGCCACGATCTCGGCCATGGTCATGGGTTTTTGCGCCGGCGGCTCCGTTGCTTGCACCGCCACTCCCGCTGCCGCGATCAGGCAGGCTATGTTCAATATACGGAAGACCATTGTCCAAACCGGCAAACGGACTCGCTTGCCATTCGTTGCAATCTTCATCTTAAACTCCTGGTGTCGGAAATATCATGCCATGAGGGAAGAACCTGTTGGCCGCAGCCAGGACAGGTTCTCCCGCGCGGTTCACTGTGCGAAAGGAATCGAGAGTACATAAACTATGATATAGAACAAGCTTACAGTGCCAAGGTGCAGCCAAAGTGGAATCATGCGCGCAACAGAAACGAGACCACGGCGGGCCGCCATCACGGTAGCCAGGACAATTCCCGATATGACCGGAAAAACGGTCAACAACAGGATATCCCGCCTCGCGATCGGGCTCGCCGCCCCCCAGAGCAGGAGCAGCGTCCAGCCGGCCATCAGCGCCGCGCCGATGCCCATGGCGAAACGATACTCAAAGTTAGCGCGGGACGAATCACCGCCGAACAGCGCAGCGCCGATTCGCCGCGACAGCATGGGGATGAGGGCGAGGCCGTCGGTGACGGCGCCCACCAGAAATGCGATTCGCAGCAGCAAAGTGATAGTTTCAATGGAAACGATTGGCATCATCTTCTCCCAACCTGATTTTCAAAATCAAAAAGTTTTTACCTTTTTACGTCAAGTCCCCGTAGGGGGCAATCCGTCCCCAAAGGCCTGAGATGAAGGGCATGTATCCCTTCGGTCTCTTTATTCGCTGTCATGCAACAATCCGTTCAAGGCAAGTCCCAATTGCGGCAGCATGTCGGAAATGGATGTTCGACTGTCCGGCCAAGTGATTTTTATTCTGCTTTTTTCCAACTCGATCTCCTCATACAGAAGCCTGTGCCATTGCTCCACCCTGCCGTACGCCATCCCCAGGTTTTCAAGAACCTGCTTGCCGTCTTGCATTTCCGAGATCGGGCAATCCGAATCGATCCCGACAATGCCCGTCTTCAAGAAATCATAGGGATAAATGCGGCATAAGAGGGGCCGCACCGTCATGGGCAGAGAGCAACCGTTCTCGGCGAGAAACATGCATTTTTGTCCTTCCGCCTGTTTTACGACGCGCCGGCGCCCGTCCTCCCCGCAGGTCAAGGTCAGCCAGGTCGGATCGTCCTCGCACTCGTAGCGTTCGGTTATGGCCTCGAAGGAAAAGAAATCTTCCGACTTGGTGAAATGAGAAATTCGCGCCAAATCCCCGATGGTCAGATAGACCAGAACATGATCGCAGCATGTTCGCCCGGCTCCCGCGCATTCAACGCAAGGGAAAACTTCCATCGCTTTCAAAAATAAGCGTTGTAGAGCAAAAGAATCGATAAGCCGAAACAGATCATGCTGGCAAGATCGAAGCTAATGTCCAGCCAGAACTGGGTGTCCAGCCACAACATGAAACGCCCACGCCCGGATTTCCTGAAGTTTTCGTCGACCTGGCAATAATAGCTGTACCAGCATTCAATCTTGTTGATAAAGGCGATGACGATCTGCAATACGGCGCCGATGAGAAACAGGGTCACGATCGACTTGAGCTTGCCCTGTTGAATGACTCTGTTCAGCACGGTTTCTTTGGTGATCAGGAGCACCGGACCGCCGATGCCAAAGGCCACCAGCCAGGTGCGCAGGGCTTTGTTGTACTCCCGATAACCGGCATGATACCCTTCGGCTTTGTCTTCACTTTTGCCGCCGGGGATCGAATCTTCATGGCTCATTTTCCCCTCCTTTTATGGATATACGAGGCATTTTCTTCAAGCAAAAACCAGGAGTATGACATCAACGACCAGAATCATTATTCCCGCCAGGAGAATAAGCCAAAAAGACGCCCGACGAAGCAGGCCGACGATCATGAATATCCCGGCCAGAAAAGCGATCAAGGGCAAAACGATAAGTCCATACGCCGTTAAATCCCAAGGACGATCGACGCCATGAAAAAGCCAATCCGCGAACTTATATAGAAATATTCCATTTATAACGGTCAAAACAATCGCTGGCGGCAGGGATAGATATTTTTCAGGAATAGTTTTTACCATTTTAAATCCAAATGCGCCGATTCAGCCCTTCCTCTCCGCCCGGACTTCATAATGTTGCGATCGCGCATCGAAATGCGACAGCACGGCTCTCGCCTTTTCGGGAACGACGCAGGCTTCGTAATCCTTTCCGGCGAACTCGCGGACGGCGTCCAGCGAATCGAACAGCATGATCGTGACGAATTCGATTTCCGCGCCCATTGCGCGGCGGAGCAATTGAATGCCCTTGAAGCCGCGAATGCGCCGGTTCTGGATGCCGACGAAAATTTCCTCCTTGAGCAGCGCCTCATACTTGTCCGCGTTTTCGGGAGTGGTCCAACCGTGCCAGATCCGGCTGATCATCGCGGGAATCTGATCTTTAACCATGCCGATCTCCTCCTTTCGCGTTTTTATATAAAATTAGATCACTCATGCTTGCCCCTTAAGTCGCGCTCGGGGGGGATTCGGCGCCTTCCACTTTTATGACCACTTTCCCCCTGGCGTGCCCGGCAAGAAGATAGCGGAGGGCCTCGGGAACTTCGGCCAGCGGGTAGACCCTGTCGATCACCGGGACCATCTTGCCGGCCTCCATGAGCTCTTTTACAAAAACCAGGTCTTTCTGGTTCGCATGGGCGGTTATGCCCCCCATTTTTTTGCCGCCGGTCATGGAGTACCAAGGCGCCAGGAGCATGGCCTGGAAGATCTGCCGTATGGAGCCCCCGGTCATGACGTAGGCCCCCCCGGGAGCCAGCGCCCGCTTGTAATCCGCGAGCGGATGAAAGCCGTTGGCGGCCAGGATCAGGTCGTATTGTTGCCCGCTCTTGGTGAAATCCTCTTTGCTATAATCAATGACATGGTCGGCGCCGAGCGAGCGCGCCATGTCCACGTTCCCGGTGCTGCAGACGGCGGTGACCTCGGCCCCGAAAAATTTGGCGAGCTGCACCGCGAACGTGCCCACGCCGCCGGAGGCGCCGTTGACCAGCACTTTCTGACCTTTCTGAATATGTCCCTTGTCGCGCAGCCCCTGCAGGGCGGTGAGCGCCGCCATGGGCACGGCCGCCGCCTGCTCGAACGTCATGTTCCTGGGTTTGAGCGCCAGCGCCTCCTCGGGAGCGCAAACATATTCGGCGCAGGCGCCGCAGCCCCACCGGGCCAGGTCGCCGTACACCTCGTCGCCCGTCTTGAACTGCGTTGCCTTTCCGCCGACCGCCTCCACCCGCCCGGCCATGTCGGTCCCGAGGATCCTGTTCTTCGGCTTCAGCAGCCCGCCGCCCATGAGGCGGACCATGAACGGGTCGGGCAGCAGCATATGCCAGTCGAAGGCGTTCAGGGATGCCGCCCGGACCCTTATCAATACTTCATTCGCCTTGAGAACGGGCTTTTCCACCTCCGCGAGCTTGAGAACATCCGGCGGCCCGTATTGTTCAGTTACGATGGCTTTCATTGGCATTCTCCTGAATTTAATTTCTTTGCAACGTCACCTCGTTTGTCTACTGTCGCCCGCGGATAGCCCAGCAGCAAAACGGCCAAGGAGACCTCAGCCGTGCCCAGGGCGAAGTAGAGGTACTGCAGCCAGTGGCCGCCGCCGATCATGCTCGCCTGCACGAAGATCCAGATCATGAGGCCGAGGCCCATGACCGCTCCGGCCAGGCCGGCAAAGCGGTGGCGGCGGAAGCTTATCACGGCCGCGGCAGTATGTCCGATGCCGATGACCGAAAAGAGGATGAGTCCGGGCCAGAAGAAGGTCGCGAACGGGGAGCCCTTGAGCATGGAAAGGGGCATGCTCAGCACGGTGCCGTTCGGATAGATCATCAGCAGCGCGCCGCAGGGCAGGGCGCCGAGCGCGACGAATGCCTGGACGATCCCTTCAAGCACGGGAACACGTTTCTTCATCATGGCCTCCCTTTTTCCGCAAGTAAGGCCATTTTACATTTTCGTCCAGCTTCAGTCTACCTGCGGCGGGAAAAGAGGAACATAGCGACCGTGGAGAGGACAGTTAATATCGACAACACCTTATGCAAAGTTTGCACAACGGCCGGCAGGTTCTTGGCCGCGCTCAGCACGCCGCCGGTTACGACAGCGCCGAGTAAGAGCAGTCCGGTGATAATGCACGCGATCAGTTCGCCCTTGCTCAGTGGCGCCATCTTGTTGATGTTCAAGACAATGACGACCAGGTAAACGATCGCCGCCACCGAGATCAGCTTGTGCAGCGTCAGCATGCCTGCATTAAATGGCTGGCCGACTCTGTACAGCCAGTAACCAGTAAGGAAGATCAGAACAAACCCCACCACCGTTACAACGATTTTCATTTGAGTTATTCCCATTATAGTTCTCAAACAAAATGTTTTTTAAAATGACCGATTCTAATGTTTTCTAAAGTCAAGAACCATCACTAACATAAAATCCCCTTATAATTATGCTTATAATTTTCTCAATCTAGCTTTGCTTTTCCCAGAATTGTTTTCAGATAGATAATCTTTAATTCTAATCCCAATGCTTTTTAACCAAATAAAATTTGAAATATCTATTGCGGATATTTGTTTAATTATTGAGTCAGAAAATGTTTCTTTTGCGACATCGCAGATTACATTCCAATCTTTCCCACAATTTAAAACCAGGGAACTCATCACTTGTGACCATTTTTTCGCCTTTGTTTGGTGCACTCCAGATTTTTTTCGAGCCTCCTCGAACACTTTGCTATTAATATCTAGTCCACATCGAACTGAAACGGCATCTATATATATTTCAGGAAGAAATAAATCCTCAAACTCAGTTTCTAAACATCCAAGTCTTGGAGGAACATGGAATATATCTGCTGGGTCAATCAGTCCAGAACTAAGAATACTTTTATATGCCATATTTCCTTCATTATCCGAATCAAAAAACACGATTGAATTGGCCGCATCCCTTGCAAGAGCACGGACAACTGCGATTACATTTGAAGCCCCATTAGCAGAAAGTATACGAATTCGTCCGGAATCTAGTGATTCGCCTAATTCTGGAATAACTTTTTTGAGTAAATAACCGAAGCACCGTTCTTCAGTCAAGCCCTCAACAACTAAAACAACCTCAGCAGTAGTCATATTATCTTGGGGTTTTATTCCCAATGCTTGTCGGATCTCTGAAAGTTTTTTTGCAGGTGTAGCAATTGATGCAAATTCTCCATCAGATTTTTGTTGAACAATAATATTACTATTGAGCTTGTCACGCTGAATCATAATTGGAGAGTGAGTTGTAATAATGGTTTGAAATGAAGAACTTAAATGACGGAGGGTTTCTTTAATCTGATAGATTGCAGAAGGGTGTAAATGAGCTTCAGGCTCTTCGATACCAAAAATAAGATTCTGACCAAATTGTTGCTTAGCAATGAATTGCAACATGGATATAACAAAAAGGCTTTTAAAGCCATCTCCCTTTTGCAGAAGTGATGTGAGAGCCCCATCATGTATTTCGACATCATTCAAGTTTACTAATTGTTCAAGATCTAATGGTTCAATACCAAATTTAATCGAATTAACCGAAGGCAAAAATCTCTTAAGCTCATCAACAAGGGTTCGTTCGACACTTGCAAGGTGACTCTGAATATCTGAATAAAATTTCTCAAACAGTTTTATTTTTTGCCGACTTCTACTAACACGATGAATTGCTCCAGATATAAGTTCAGAAAATATTGTTCTTTTAAAATCTTCTATATTTCGTGTAGCGGGAATATAAATATATCGTACTCGTTCCCTTATCCACTTAATAAATTTTTCACGATCATGATCAGAGGATAGCCAAAGAATTTCATAGTATGAAAAAAATGGAGCTTCTCGCGAATCAATTTGCTGAAACTCAACGCCTAATTCAGCACTATTTGGAAGTTCGATATTTATATCTCTTAATGCTTTTTGTTTATCTGTTTCTGTGAAATCCAGGCTAACTTCAAAACGAGTTGGCCAACGACGACCACGATGACCTTGAAATCGTTTAGGGTAATCGTCTGTATAATTATAAACTTTTTTTGATATATATCTATACTGCATATTCCGCCTTGCAGAGCCAAATATTAAATTTAAAGAATTAAGTATCGTTGATTTCCCTAAATTATTGGGTCCGGTTAATACTGTAAGTTCAGATAAAGGAAATGTTACTTTCTGATCGAAAGCCCTATATTTGCTTATTGAAATTTTTGATATTTTCATCAAATTTCTCCATTATTTTAATTAAAAATATGAAATATTATCATTCCCCTTCGGACCCCCTTCGCTTTTTTAGATCAGATGATTGGAGGAGTTCAGATAATTTAAATGCAGGAACCACTGCAGAAATGCCAAGATTAGAAACACTAACTGCAATTGGAGAAGTGTTCGTGACTTGGATTGGTTTAATGTCTTGAAATGAACCCTTAATGACACCTGCGAGGACAAGGACTGGAGGACCGACCACAAGGCTGCCAGGTTCACGATCAGACCCGAGATAAAAGAAAACTGGAGAACCACTATTTCCTCCATAAGATGAGGATTCAATAAGATACAACTCAATTTTCTTGCCATTCCAATTAACTCTTTCTGGAGTAACAAGTGCAACTCGGCCAAACCTTACAATTGGAAGGTTCCTAAGTTCTCCGATGTGAGGAAGAAAGAGACCAGTAAAAAAAACTTCTGACCCTTCAGAAATTTTTAAGGATTTAAATTGTTCTTGTGTTGAAATCATTTCTTCAGGTAAAAACTTAAATAGATATTTATTTTGATCTGGGAGAACGGGGATAGCAACTAAATCGACGGTTGGATCAGAGTGAAAAAAAACCGTTTGTGTTTCCCCTGACAAAACTACTGGGAGTTCAACGATTTCTGTCCCCCCCTCCAATTTGTCCAATCTTAAATATATAAATGGCAAAAAAGGACCATCTTCTTTTTCACAGAGAACATGCTTTGCAGTAATGAGATATACCCAGAATCGGTCTTCTTTTTTTTGATCTTTGACTCCTACAAAGAACGCTGTACCATTTGGGATGAGTTTTCCATCCGATCCTTTAATATAGATAAAAATTACAATCTCTTTGACTTGTTCAGGTATTCTCATTGCATTTACTCCAGTTTTTAAATAAAGGAAAACTACTATCAAAAGGAAAATTTGTCGAAATCTGATATTCATTTTTTTTCTCCACCAAGGAACTCCCACCTAAAACCAAGCTTCCGCCGGTGCATGGTTTGGGATTCAGAATAGTAACATTCGTTCTTATACCCATGCTGCAGCTAAGAGAAAAGTATAGGGCGCGGGACAAAAACAAGCAATAGGGAGAAATGTGACATTTCGTGGAAACCAAATTTCAAGCACCAAGCACCAAATTCTATAGTCACATTAGATGGTTCCAGCGACTCATTGAACTTGCTGAAACCAAAATGTGACTAAAATCACAAATTCCAATAACCGAATGACCCAAACGAAGGCAATGAATCGAGATATGCCTTGGGTAGAGAACGCAAATTTGCGTTCCCTACGAAAGAAAATTTCTATTGTCTTTGTTTGGAGCTTGGAATTTGGGATTTGGAATTTTCCCATGTAGGGGAGGGTTTAACCCCCTTGGGGTGCAACCCTCCCGGTTATCTTCACAGAGGAAAAGGGTTTCAATCCCCTACGGGGACATACTTTCACTATGATTTCAACCAGCCTTATGATTCATTGAAATCATCTAGTGAAAGTATACCATCACTAGATGTTTTCAGCGGCTACCCGAATTGGCTGAAAACATAGTGATGGTAGACAAATTAAATCCGCCAAGGTCAGCGAATGGTTTGTGCTGCCCCTCCCGCTTAATTCATATCCCGATCTTTGCCAGCAATTCCGGCGACCAGAGCGCCAGCTTCGCTCCGCCTTTATTTTCCATCGCGGCCAGGCGATTGTACTCCTGCAGCAGCAGGCGCGGCTCCTCCATGCAGCGGATCAGCATGGCCCGGCCGGCATATTTTTCGACCATCATCGCCATTTTGTAACCGACCGTATACCAGGGCCCTTGGACTCCGAAAAAGGAGAAACCCGTCTGGTCGATCTTCTCCTGGCTCTCGAAGCGGCCGGCGAGAACATCGAGAAAAAATTTCTCGACCTTTCCCAGGTCGTCATTGAAGTTGGCCAAGTCCTTCTGCCAGCGCACCCGGTCCGCCTCCGGGCTGTACTGGTGTGGATCCGCGTCCGGGCCTCCGGCGGCGGCCAGCATGGCAAAACCCTCGCCGAAGGCTCCCAGCCATTTCACAGCGGCAGTCAATTCGGTTGTGGCAGCGGCGGATGGTTCCTTCAGGCGGGACTCGATACTGGCGAAACCGATATGATGCAACTCGTGGGCCACCGTGTTTTCGAACTGCTCGCGGCTGCGCTGCGGGTCCAGATAAAGAAAGATGGCCGGGTCGGTGTTGACTTCATACACGAAACTGTTGCCCATGGGCTTGATGACCGGATAGATCTTGGCCTTGATGCGCGCATCAACAGGCAGATAAACCAATATGCGTTTTGCAATGGCATTTATATCGGTTTCTTTCCATTCCTGCAGCACACGCCGCAGATCCGCGGCACGTTGCCCCAGTTCAGCGCCCAGGACAAACTCCCTGAATTTTTCGTCGGTTAAAGCACGTTCGGGGGCTTTGAACATCAGGCCGATCTCCGCTTCACGCTTTTTCAAGCGGACATAGGGTTCGCTGGCAAACAGGCGCTGCCAGTCGGACTGTTCGATTTTCATTCCAGAATGGTTCTTGGCAACGATCGCCAGCACGCATTCGGCCTCATCACAGTTGAATTGCAGCTGCCCGTTCAATCCACCAGACTCATCTTGCGGCCCGGCACCGATGGCCAGGGAAACGCCGGCCAGAAGGTAGAGCGGGATCACACGTTTGACCATCCATAATACAAATCGCATTTTGCACCTCGTTACATGCTGAAAATTATAAAATCCGACCTGGACGCTTTATCGTGAAAGACTCTTTTTTAATCTTCGCATAAACGCTTCAGGCCGCTCATTAGCTATAGACGTTCAAAGCAAGAAAAAGGTTGACACGGCATCTTCATTAATGAAAAAAGAGGCAATGGAACGAACGATGGATCCGATAGGGGTTTGATTAATCAAACCCCTACCAATCAAGAATCTTGAAATCTTTCCTGTTTAGGACATTGAAATTTGGAACTTGTGATTTGGAATTTAAAAAGGGCAGCCGCAAGGGCAGCACAAATCATCCGCCGACTTCGGCGGATATGATTTGTCTGCCACCGAGGGGGGCCGCCCCCACACTGTCCTTTTTCTTATCTCGTCACGCGTTACCCGTCACAATAGATCACCCCTGCCCTTGACTAATCTTGCCCATTCTGTTAAATTGAATCATGGCCCCAAGACCCAAGGGAGAGAAAATGACCGAAACGACAATGGAAAGCAAAGACTATAAGATGGCCGTGCTCATCGACGGCGACAACGCCCAGGCCTCGTTGCTGCCCAAGATGCTGGCCGAGATCGCCAAGCACGGCTCGCTGACCATCCGCCGCATCTACGGCGACTGGACCACTTCGACCATGCACTCCTGGAAGGACGCCCTGCACCTGCACGCCGTGCAGCCCATCCAGCAGTTCCGCTACACCGTGGGCAAGAACGCCACCGACAGCGCCCTGATCATCGACGCCATGGACATCATGCACCGCAAACTGGTCGAGGGCTTCTGCATCGTCTCCTCGGACAGCGATTACACCCGCATGGCGACGCGCATCCGCGAGGAGGGCTTCTTCGTCATGGGCATCGGCCAGAAGAAGACGCCCAAGTCCTTCGTCAACGCCTGCGACCTCTTCATCTACACCGAGAACCTGGCCCCCACGCGCGCGAGCAAGCCGCGTCCGGAGTCGCAGTCCCAGCGCGGCCGCGGCGGCAACAAGAAGGAAGAAGCGCAGCCGCAACCGCAGCAGTCGCAGTACGCCGGCTCCGACCCCATGCCGCTGCTGCGCGAGGCTTACGAAATGGTGGTGCAGGAGAACGGCTGGGCCAACCTGGGGCCGATGGGCAAGGCGCTGCAGCAGCTCGACCCGGGCTTCGACCCGCGCAGCTTCGGCCAGCGCCAGCTGTCGTCGCTGATCAAGTCGCTCCCCGATTTCGAATTGCGCCGCAGCGACGAGCACTCCTCGGCCGGCGTCTGGGTGCGCTTGAAGGAATAGCCGTTTTTTCCCGGGTTTTGCCGTTTTTTTGGCAAGAAAAAGGACGCCAGGCTGTTTATATAACCTGAGGCAAAGATATGAAAAGAGTGAAATGGCTGACGTTATTGATCATGCTGTCCGGCGGTTTTGCCGCCCTGTTCCCCTGCGATGTCTGCATGGAGAGCAGCCAGATCGTCGCCAAAGGCAAGAATAAATTCGCGGTCAAGCTGTTCGTCGAAACCGTCCACCGCCGCTGCCCGCTGGGCGTCGAAAAAACCGGCCTGACCCCGGAAGGCCTTGTTATCGAAAAGCAGAGCAAATGGAAGAAGGTCGAAGAGGGCCTCTACCAGATGGACCTTGTCGTCTCGCTGAAGGGAGAGAGCGAAGGAAATCTCCGCGTTCTCCGCGAGTGCCCGAAAAGGGGGCTCCAGGAGGAGATCCTGAAATTCGAGCCGTTCGGCTCCTAAAGAAATATCCGTTTCAGGCTTTTGCCCAGCTGGATGAAACCGTCCAGGGTATCGAATTTCAGCTCCCAGTTCCGCCCATCGACAGCCTCCAGCCCGGAAACAACGTTTTCCGCCACAACCTTCAACGGCACTTCCCGGCTCAAGCCCACCTGCACCCGGTCGGCGAACACTTCCGCCTTTTCCCAGCCGTACAGGCGGGCGAATAATTTCACCCCCCCCACGTAGAAGATCTTTTCCACATTTTCGGGCATTTGGCCGTAGCGATCGTGCAGCTCGGCGCGCAAGGCCTCCAGCTCGGCCGGATCGCGGCTTTCCAGCACCCGGCGGTAGGTGGCGATCCTTTCGGAGGTGTTGCCGATGTAGGCGTCGCTGATGGCGTAGGGGAAATGGACGCGTATCTCCAGCGGCCGTTCCTCCGCGGCCTCGCCCTTGAACTCGCGTATCGCCTGGCGCAGCAGCTCCAAAAAATAGTCGTAACCCAGCGCCTCGACATGGCCGTGCTGGCGGTTGCCCAGCAGCGCCCCGGCGCCGCGCAAGCTCAGGTCGAACTCGGCCAGCTTATAGCCCGAGCCCAGTTCGGAGAATTCGCGGATGGCGTCCAGCCTTTTCTTCGCCTTGTCGCTCACGACCGGCTGGCGGGCGTCGACCAGGAAATAGGCATGGGCCTGGCGGCTGCCGCGGCCGATGCGGCCGCGCAGCTGGTACATCTGGGTCAGGCCCAGGCGGTCGGCATGGATCACCAGCAGCGTGTTCACCCTGGGGATGTCGATGCCGTTCTCGATGATGGTGGTGGACAGGAGCAGCCGGTACTTGCCGGCGATGAAGTCCATCAGGTTTTTTTCGATCTGCGCCGTCGCCATCTGGGCGTGGATGACGGCGATGGCCACGTCGGGCAGCCAGGCGGCCAGCTGGTCGCGGAAGGCGAATATCTGTTCGATGTCGTTGAAGACCACGAAAACCAACCCGTCGCGCTCGATCTCGTTGAGCACGGCCGAGACGACGATTTCCCGGGAAAAATAGCCCACGAAGTTCTTGACGGCCAGCCGGCCCAGCGGCGGCGTATTGATGATCGAAATATCCTGCAGCCCCGAGAGGGCCATGGATAGGGTGCGCGGGATGGGCGTGGCCGACAGGGTCAGGACGTCGACATGCTCGCGGCCCTGCTTCAATTTCTCCTTCTGAAAGACGCCGAAGCGCTGCTCCTCGTCAACGATGAAGAGCCCCAGGTTCTTGAAGGCCACCCCCTTGGCCAGCAGCGCATGAGTGCCGATGACCAGGTCGACCCGGCCCTGCTCGATTCCGGCCACGATGCGCTTTTTTTCGGCAGCGCCCACCAGGCGCGAGAGCATGGCCAGGCGCAGGGGGAAATCGGCCAGGCGGCGCTGGAAGTTGCGGTAGTGCTGCAGGGCCAGGATGGTGGTCGGGCAGAGAAAAGCCACCTGCTTGCCGTTGGTTACGGCGCGTAACGTAGCGCGCAGCGCCACTTCGGTCTTGCCGAAGCTGACATCGCCGCAGATCAGGCGGTCCATGGGAAAATCGGCGGCCATGTCGTCCAGGACCGCGCGGATGGCCTTCTTCTGGTCCTCGGTCTCCACGAAGGAAAAGTCGCGCTGCAGCTTCTCCTCGATGTCGGCCACCGGCGGCAGGGCGGGTTTGCGCAGCGACTTGCGCATGGCGTAGAGATTGAGCAGCTCCCGCGTGTAGTGCACGATCGCTTTTTTGGCCCGCTCGGTCTTGAGGCGCCACGTTTTCCCACCCAGGCGGTCCAGGGCCGGCGCGCCCCCCTCCGTGCCGCTGTAGGGCTTCAAGACATCGAGCTCGTGCCAGGGCACGTAAAGGAATTCGCGCTCCTGGTATTCGATCTTCAGGAATTCATCGGTCTGGCCTTCGAAATGGAGGCGCTTGAAGCCGGCGAACCTGCCGATGCCGTGGCGGCGGTGGACGACCAGGTCGCCCACGGCCATTTCACGCCGCCATTGCTCGGGGCCGCGGGCGCGGACCTTTTCGCCGGGCTCGCGAAGTTGAAAGGCCCGACCGGTCAGGAAGACGGTTTTCAGGCGTTGGTTCTCGAAAGAGCAGGGAATGTTGAAAAAATGGCTTTCCAGCTCCGGCACCAGGGCCCGCACGTTCTCCAGCAAGCGGCTGTCGGCCGCGTAGGCGCGCAAACGGAAGCCCCGCGCCGCCCGCTGCTTCAGGTGCGCGATATCGTTGTTGTCCAGCGTCAGCAGCGTCTTGGGCCAGCTTTTGATCTCCGCCTCCGCCCCGGCCCGGGCCGGGAAGTCGGTGAAATCGATAACCCTTTCCTTTTCGTAGGGAAAATTGAAAATCGCCTCGACCGCGAGCGTGGCTTTGCGGTTCTCGGCGACGGCGCGGCGGATGCGCTCGAAATTTTCCAGCAATTTGCGGTATTCGTTGTCAAGTTTGGAAATATTCGAGGCGATCAGCCGGCAGGGGGAGAGCGCCTCGGTCAGGAACGACGAATTTTCCGCCGGCAGCAGGAAGGGGCGGTCCGGGTCAGCGGCCTCGGGAAAATAGCGGTTGGCGACGACGCGCACCGCTGACAAGGCGTTCAGCGAACGCTGCGAATCGAGGTCGAAGGAACGCAGCGAAACGAGCCGCCGGCCTTCGAACTCCAGGCGCACCGGGCTGGCGCCGTCGACCGGGAAGAAGTCGACCACGTTGCCGCGCCAAGCGATATCGCCGTTGAGCTCAACGGCTTCACGGCTCTGATAACCGAGGCCGACGATCCGTTGGATGAGCTCGTTGCGCTCCCAAAGGTCGTCGCGCATGATCTCCAGGCCGTTGCCGGCGCCGTTCGCTTCCTTTTCGATGCGCAGGCTCAGCGCCGCCAGGGTCGTCAAGACGATCAGCTTGCGGCCGGCGCGCAGATCGGCCAGCAGCCGCTGCTTGGCCGCGATCCGCGAGGGGTCGGGGGCAACGCCGATGTATGGATCCTCGAAAGGCAGGGTATAGGTGTGCACGAAAACGTTTTCGCGGCCGAAAAACTTCAACCACTGCCCCAGTTTTTGCCCCCGGGCGGCAAAGGATTCGTTCTCGCCGCCCAGCCAGACGATATTCTCCGCGCTGCAGGCGAAGATCGCGGCCACGGCCAGCTCCTGCACATCCGGGTCCAGCGAATCGATCTCGATGCGGGCTGGACGGTTACGTCCGTCCCCTTGTAGGAGTGTGCGTCCGTCAAGGGCGGCAAAAAAATCGGGGCTGAAAACGGTCTCGAGCATGCCTTCGATTATAGCACCAACCTGAATTTCCTCTCAAATTCGGCACGGCAAGCCTGTTCATTCGTTCACCCGAGGGGTACCCATGATCAAATCCTGAGGTTCGCTCAAAACAGGCTTGCCGTGTGTTGGCAGGCGGGTTTGACTTCAGCGGCCGAAATCATTATGATCAAAGGACCATGAAGCGGCTCTCGTTGCGGTTCCCGATGAAGGATTTCTTCGTCTCCGTCTTCGCCGACCAAGTCTACGTGGTGGGCGGGACGGTTCGCGATTTCATCCTCTACGGCCGGGCCAACGAGGATCAGGATGTCGATTTGCTGGTCTGCGGCAGCACCTACGACGAGATCGCCGCCGCGCTGAAGCCCCACGGCAAGACCGACACCGTCGGCAAGAGCTTCGCCGTGCTCAAGTTCACCCGGGAAGGGAAAACCTTCGACATCTCCATCCCCCGCCGCGATCGGAAGAAGGACGACCTGTCCAGCGGCCACAAAAACTTCCGCATCGAAGCCGGGCCGCAAGTCACGCTGGAAGAGGATCTGGGCAGGCGCGATTTCACCTGTAATTCTATCGCCGTGCGCCTGAAAGACGGGGCGGTCGTCGACCCGCATCAGGGAATGAAGGCCGTCGCCGAGAAACGCATCGTCATGACCAGCCCGGCCAGCTTCAGCGACGACCCGCTGCGCGTCCTGCGCGCCGCCCGCTTCGCCGCCGTGCACAACTTCGTTGTCGACAAGGCCATCTACGCCAAGTCCAAGAAGGTGTTGCTGGCCGAGTTGAGCGCTGAACGAGTCGCCGACGAGCTGTTCCGGCTGCTGCTCGAATCGCCGCAGCCTTCCGCCGGTCTCCAGGAATACTTTCGCCTGACGGTCATGGAAAAACTTTTCCCCGAGCTGGCCGTCCTGGCCCTGACCATCCAGGACGCCTACTTCCATCCCGAGCAGGATGAGCAGGGGCACCATTCGGTCTGGGCCCATACGCTGATCACGGTCGATATCGTCAAGAAATTAGCCGACCAATACCACCTGGACGAGGAGCGGTCGCTGTGCCTGCTGCTGGCCGCCCTGCTGCACGATTGCGGCAAGGCGGCGACCACTTCCTGGGAATTCAAACGGGGACGGATGACGGTCACCTCGGCCTTCCACGATTCGCAAGGCAGCCAGAAGGCCGCGGCGCTGCTGGGCAGGCTGCGCGTCGAAAACTGGCGGAGTTTTCCCCTGAAAAAAACCATCCTGCGCCTGGTGCAGCAGCATCACCGGATTTACGAGCTGTACCGCAACCGCGAGGCGATCAGCTTCAAGGCGATCGCCCGCGCCGTCAAGGATATGGACGGCGAAGACCCGCTCCTGCTGCTGCTCGATTTCGCCGACCGCCGTTCGCGCGAATCGCAGCCGCTCGATTTCAGCGGCCTCGACGAGATCGCCCTCTGGTTCAGCCGCAAAAAGGAGGAATACCGCATCAGCCAGGAGAGCATCCGGCCCCTCATCCAGGGCCGCGACCTGATCGCCCTGGGCGTGGCTCCGGGCCGGCAGATGGGCGCGCATTTGAAGAAATTGTACGACCTGCAGCTGGACGGCGCTTTTCGCACCCGCGCCCAGGGGTTGAAAATTTTCAAGGACTCGCAAAAAAAACGTCCCGGCAGGGTCCGCCGATGAAGCTTTACCTGAAAAACCATTTCATCGAAAAAAGCGAACCGCTGATCATGGGCATTCTCAACATCACCCCCGACGCCGATATCATCGACGTCGGCGGCGAAAGCACCCGGCCGGGGGCCGGCCAGCTGAGCCCCGAGGAGGAGATCGACCGCGTCCTGCCGATCATCGAAAAGATCAAGGAAGAACTCGAGGTCCTGGTCTCCATCGACACCAGCAAGGCCGACGTGGCGCGCCTGGCCGTTGAAGAGGGGGGAGCCGACATGGTCAACGACATCTCCGCCCTGCAGTTCGACGAGCACATGGCCGCGACCGTGGCCGAGCTGAACGTGCCGGTGGCGTTGATGCACATCAAGGGAACGCCGGAGAACATGCAAAAGGATCCCTTTTACGTCGATGTCATCGGCGAGATCAACGACTATTTCCAGCAACGGATCGATTTCGCCCTGAGCCACGGCATCAAAAAGGAAAAAATCATTCTCGACCCGGGCATCGGCTTCGGCAAAAGGCTGGAAGACAATGTCGCCATCATCAAGAACCTCAAGCGCTTCGGCGAATTCGAACTGCCGATACTGGTCGGTGTTTCCCGCAAATCGTTCCTCGGCCGCCTGAGCGGCGAGATCGTTCCCGAAAAAAGACTGGCCGAAACCATCACCGCCAACGTACTGGCGGTCCTCAACGGCGCCGCCATCCTCCGCGTCCACGATGTGGAAGCGACCGTCAAGGCCATGAAAATACTCAGATGTTTATCCGATTTTTGAGGGCGTATGAAGAAATCCATGGGAATATCCGCAAGCGTCTGGCTGCTGGCAACGATCGCCGGCAGCGCCTTGCGCGCGCAAGCCGTTGACCCGGCCGGCATGTTCCCGGAAATCGACGGCTGGCGGAAAAAGGGGGAGAGCGAGAGTTATTCCCCGGAAAATCTCTACCAATACATCGACGGCGCCGCCGAGAATTTTCTCAGCTACGGCTGCCAGCGGCTGCTGGTGCAGAATTACGGCAACGACCGGGGCCAGGTCCTGAGCGCCGAGATCTATTTCCACGGCAGCCTGGAAAACGCTTTCGGCATGTACAGTTCGGAAAAACCGGCCACCGGCGATTATTTTTCACTGGGCAGCCAGGGTTACGCCGAAGCGGGGATCTTGAATTTTTTCTGTTCCGCTTATTACGTTAAGCTCAGCGCTTTCGGGCTCGCTGCGGAAGAACAGCCCATTCTACGCGAACTGGGCCGGGCCATGGCCGCCGCGATCGACCCCGGGGCCACGTTGCCGGAAATGCTGCAGGCTTTTCCCGGCGCCGGAAAAATAGCCAATTCGGAACGCTTCATCCTGAACCATTTCCTGGGCCACGATTTCCTGCACGCGGCCTACACGGCCGACTACCTGATCAACGGGCAAAATTTCCAGCTGTTCATCATCGACGCCGGCAGCGAAGCGGCCGCCCACTTCATGCTCGAAAAATACGTTGCGTTGGACAGGGTCAACCCGGGACAAAAAATCCAACCGGGGATGCTGACCGTCAACGACCCCTACAACGGGCCGATCCGGTTCGTCTGGCAGGGGAGATTCATCTGTGGCAGCAACGGCCGAACGCCGGTGGCCGAGGAAATCATCGCTGCCCTGGCGCGCAATTTGCCCAGTCAATAGAAAGCGCTTGCCGTTGAAATCCGCTTAAAAAATTCCGGCCAGCAAACCCAGGAACAGGCTCAGGCCGCCGAGATTGACCTGCCCGCGCGGGCCGCTGCCGGCCGGGACCGAAGCGTATTCCAATTGCACCAGGGCATGCCAGCGGCGCTGCAAACGATAACGGCCGCCCGCCTGGACAAAAAAGCCCGCTTTTCGACCCTCGGTCGTCAGCGGCGCATCCAGCCACTGCTCACGGTAAAAACTGGCGCTGGCGCCGGCGCCGACGAACGGGACGAAACGGGAAGACGAAAGCCGGTAATTCACGCCCAGACGCAGGGTCGCCATTCGCCAGTTCAAGGCGTAGGCTTCAGCGGGCTGCCCGGGGAAGAGCAACACGGTGTTCCCGGAAGTTTCCATATACCGGGCAGCACTGAAGACGGATATTTTCCTGCCCACGGCCAACTCCAGCTGCAACTCGACTGGCCAGATGGCTTTGCTGTAGATTTCCCGGAAATCACCCTGCTGGGGATAAAGGTATCCGGCGGCAAGGCCTATGAAAAATCGTTGCCGCGGCTTTTCCACGGCCCCGGTCACGGCCGGCAATGAAACAAAAAACAACCCCAAAAACAGGGCCGGCCAAAATGCGCGCCGCCGGTAAAATTTAACGTTAATTGTTCTCATCGTCCCTGACTTCCCCGGAGTAGTTGCTTTCCCGGCCTTGCCCGTCCACGGCGGTCAGCACGTAGAAGTAATTCCGGTCGGACGCGAGCAAGGAATCCTTGAATGATGTCCCGGTTGTCGGCTGCGCGGTCAGGCGCAGGTAGGGGCCGCCCGACTTCTCGGCGCGGAAAACATGATAGCCGGCAACCGGATCCGGGTTCGCCTGCCAGTTCAGAAAAACGGTCTTTACGCTGGCAAAGAGCGAGGCGGAAATCTGGCTTTGCGCCTGCAGGCCGGTCGGCGCTGCCAGGGAAGTCACCGGCTGGGCCAGCTCGGCTACCGCCGCCAGGGAGGCTTGTACGGCCTCGGTGGCAAAAGCCAGGTCCAGGGTTTCCAGCGTGTCGCTCGTGCTGTGATAGTAGGGATTGTCGCTGTCCTCGATGCCGCAGAGGGCCGCATAGCCCTGGTCCCAGAATGAGGAATGGTCGCTCCAGGTCAGGGAAGCGTCGATCACCTTGGCCAGGCGCAGTCCCACGTAGGGCTGGGCAACGGCGATGAAGCGGTCGGCCAGCCATTCCGACTGCCGGTTGCCGATCACGTCCAGGACCCGCTGCCGGCTGCCGGGATAGGCGATCATGTCCAGGTTGACCACGGCGATGATCTCGGCGCCTTGCTGGCGGGCCTCCTGGGCGTAATGGGCGCTGCCGTACAAGCCCCACTCCTCGGCCGAGACGCAAAGCAGGCCGATGGAAAGGTTGAATTTCTCGGCGGCCAGTATCCGGGCCATTTCCAGGATGGCCGCCGTGCCGCTGGCGTTGTCGTCGGCCCCCGGCGCCGAGACCAGGGGATAGTTGCTGGTGGAATCATAATGGGCGCATACCAGGACCATATGTTCCGGGGCGGCTTTTCCGGGGATGACGGCCACGATGTTCCGGCTGGCGTAGTGCCATTCAAAAACGAACGGATCGGCCGCTGCCGCCAGGCCCAGCTGGCCGAAGCGCTGCAAGATGAAATCTCCGGCCGCCTCGCACGGCGCGGTGGAGGCATAGCGGGTCGTGAAATTCTGCAGGGCGAGGATGTCGGTTCTCAGCCGCTCGAGCGAAACCTTCGCCACCAGGTCCTGGATGACCGAGACGCTGCGCGCCCGGGACTCGGCTGCGCCTTCGTCTGTTCTTGGCGGCATGGCCGCGGAGCGGCCAGGGAAACCCCCGGCCAGCCGAAGCGCCTTCAGGCGGAACGGCTGGATCAGCCAGCCGCGAAAATCGGGATTGTCGGTCCACAGCAGCCAGACCCCCTCTTCCAGGAGTAGGCAATGGATGTTTCCCGGCTGGGCCAGCAGCGGCGACGGAAGTTTTGACTGCACCAGGAAATAGGAGTCGCCCGGCGCCGGCGAACCGACAGAAGTAAAAGTCAGGCCCTCGTCCCGCAGCCGGGAGACGGCTGCGGCCGGCACGCTGACCAGCAGGCTGGAGCGCAAATCCTGCACCACCGTTCCGCCGGCAGCGACGACAACGCGAATGACTTCCTCGGCAGGCGGGGCGATTTTCAGCAGCAGCGGCCGTTCCGGCGTCTCCGCCGGAATGGCCGGTGCTGCTGCCGGAGCGAACGAGATGAAGCCCAACAGCAGGAGCCCCAGAAAAAACGATTTCAATTTTTTTCGCCTGGCCATTCCCGACTCCTTAAAGGACAAGATGAACGATCCGGGCTATGAGTTGATTTCCTTGAAAATCTCTTCCCAGTTGGCCGATTTTTTCAGTTCGGCGAAAATGGCCTGCCACTGCTCCTGCACGTCAAGGATGAAATCGATTACCTCGCGTACCGCGCCGCGGCCGCCGTAGCGCTTGGCGATGTAATGGGAGACGCGCTTGATCAGCGGATGGGCATCGCCGACTGCCGCGGCGAATCCGACCATGCCCATGACCTCGGCGTCGCCGATGTCGTCGCCGATATAGGCTACTTCCTCTTTCTCAAGGCCGTATTTTTTCAAGAGCTCAAAAAATGGGACGGTCTTATTGTAAACGCCTTCGTAATAATCGTCGACTTGCAATTCTTCGGCCCGCTTCTTGACCTGCTTGGATGACTTGCCCGTGATGATGGCCGTTTTCAGCCCGGCCAGACGGGCAAAAATCACGCCGGTACCGTCCTTAACATCAAAAGACTTGATCGACTGGCCGTTGGGCATCATGAAGAAACGGCCGTCCGACAGGGTGCCGTCCACATCCATGATGATCAATTTCACTTTCTTCGCCAATTCTTTCTGGTCCATCATATCATCTCCGTTCTCCACAGGTCATGCAGGTGCAGCAGTCCGCACAGACGGTTGGCGCCGTCCTGGACCACCAAAGAGGTGACCGCCCTGTCTTCCATGATTTTCAAGGCTTCGACCGCCAGCTTGTCCTCGCCAATGCTGAGGGGGTTGACGGTCATGCAGTCGGCGGCCTTGGTCTTGGCAAAATTGATCCCTTTCAAAAACAAGCGCCGCAGATCGCCGTCGGTGATGACGCCGGCGACCCGGTTCTTTTCCTTGACCACGATGGCGATGCCGAATTTTTTTTCATTGATGACGCGGATCACATTTTCCATCAGCGCCTGGACATCGACGACCGGCATCTGCTCACCCGAATGCATGAGGTGCTTGACCTTGAGCAATTTCTTGCCGAGCGCACCGCCGGGGTGCAGGTCGCGGAAATTCTCCTCGTTGAAGCCGCGCTTTTCCATCAGGGCGATGGACAACGCGTCGCCCACGGCCAGGGTCAGGGTCGAGGAGGCGGACGGCACCAGCCCGATCGGGCAGGCCTCCTTTTCCACGCTGCAATCGATGAACACGTCGCTCTGCCGGGCCAGCGTCGAATCGGGATTGCCGACCAGGGCGATCAAGCGGATGCCCAGGCGCTTGATGTAATTGAGCAGGCGGATGACCTCCTCGGTTTCTCCCGAAGTGGACAGGGCGATCACCACGTCCTGGGGATGGATGATGCCGATGTCGCCGTGAATGGCTTCGGCCGGATGGAGGAAAAGCGCCGGGCTGCCGATCGAGGTCATGGTGGCGGCGATCTTGCGGCCGATCAGGCCCGACTTGCCCATGCCGGTGACCACCACCTGACCGCGGCATTCGAAAAGGATGGAAACCGCCGTAGCGAACTGCTGGTTGATTTTGCCCAGGGCGTTCAGAATGGCATTGGCTTCGGTCTCTAAAACTTTTTTCCCGGTTTCAATGCTGCCCATCAGCGCACATTATACAACTTTTGCAGGCGGATTAAAAGGGGGCGCAAGTCGGACAGCGGCAGGGAATTGGTCCCGTCCGACAGGGCTTTTTCCGGGTGCGGGTGGATTTCCAGGAAAATACCGTCCGCGCCGGCCGCGATGCCGGCAGCCGCCAGCATCGGAATGAACTGCGGGTCGCCCCCGGAAATTTCCCCTGCGCCGCTGGGCCGCTGCACGGCGTGGGTGGCGTCCATGACCACCGGACAGCCGCTCTCCTTCATGCGCGGAATGGAGCGGAAATCGACTACCAGGTTATTGTAGCCGAAGAACGTGCCGCGCTCGGTCAGCATAACACGCCGGTTGCCGACATCCGCGGTTTTTTTGACGGCAAGGAACATGTCGTCCGGGCTCATCAGCTGGCTTTTTTTGATGTTCAGCGGCAGGTCGGTACGGGCAGCGGCCAGCAGCAGGTCGGTCTGGCGGCTGAGAAAGGCCGGGATCTGGATGATCGACAAAACGTGGGCGGCGGTCTCCGCCTGCCATGGTTCGTGGATATCGGACAAGACCGGAACGTTCAGCCCGGTTTTGATTTTATCCAGGATGGGCAGCCCCTCGGCGATGCCCGGGCCTCGAGGGGAGTGGATGGAGGAGCGGTTGGCCTTGTCGAACGAGGCCTTGAAAATAAAGGGGATGCCGAGTTCCAGGCAGATTTTTTTCGCCTCGGCGGCGATTTCGCGGGTCAGCCCCTCTTCCTCGATCACGCAGGGACCGGCAATCAGGAAAAACCGCTCGTCGGTAAGTTCCAGATCGTCAACCTTGAAGAAAGTCGTCATACCCTGATTTTACCAGCATTTGCGGAAAAGGGCAACAGGCGCGACTAGTGATTAGTGATTAGTGAACAGTAATTGGAAAAAAGCAAAACAAGAAGAATTCACTGAATTTCTTATCAAATCACTAATCACCAATCACGAATCACTTATTTAAATAACGATCTTTTCCTTGTACTCGCCGAAGACGGCGCGCATCTGGTCGGCGATTTCCTGCAACGTGGCGTAGGCCTTGACCGCCTCCAGGATGGGCGGCATCAGGTTCTGCCCGTTTTCGGCCGCCGCCCTGACCGCGGTCAAGGCGGCCGCAACCGCTTCCGGATTTCTTTTCTTTTTCACCAGGTGCAAGCGTTCATTTTGCTCAGCCTCGCTCTTGGGGGAAACCTTCAGGGTCTTCAGGTGCGACAGGTCCTCCTCGCTCTGGAACTTGTTGACGCCGACGATCACCTGCTCGCCGGCGTCGATCTCCTTCTGGTAGGCGTAGGAGCTGTCCTGGATCTCCTTCTGCGGGTAGCCGGCTTCGATGGCTTCCAGCATGCCCCCCATGGCGGCGATTTTTTTCAGGTATTTCCAGACCCCTTTTTCTATTTCATTGGTCAGCGCTTCCACATAGTACGAGCCGGCCAAAGGATCGACGGTGTCGGCCACGCCGCTCTCGTGGGCGATGATCTGTTGCGTGCGCAGGGCCACGCGCACCGAGTCCTCGCTGGGCAGGGCCAGGGCCTCGTCCATGGAATTGGTGTGCAGGCTCTGCGTCCCGCCCAGGACGGCGGCCAGGGCTTGCAGGGTCACGCGCACCACGTTGTTCATCGGCTGCTGCGCGGTCAGGGTCACGCCCCCGGTCTGGGTGTGAAAACGCATCATCTGCGCTTTCTCGCCGGCCGAGAATTGTTCCTTCATGATCCGCGCCCAGATGCGCCGGGCGGCACGGAATTTGGCCACCTCTTCCAGCAGGTTGTTGTGGCTGGCGAAAAAGAAGGACAAACGAGGAGCGAATTCATCCACTTTCAGCCCGGAAGCCAGGGCCGACTTGACGTACTCCACTGCATCGGCGAAGGTGAAGGCCAATTCCTGCACGGCCGTAGAACCGGCCTCGCGGATGTGGTAGCCGCTGATGGAGATCGTGTTCCACTTAGGGACCCGCCCCTGGCAAAAGGAAAAAATGTCGGCGATAATGCGCAGCGACGGCCGGGGCGGATAAATGTATGTGCCGCGGGCGATGTATTCCTTCAACAGGTCGTTCTGAATGGTGCCGGAAAGCTGATCGAAGGCGATGCCTCTTTTTTCGGCCATGGCCAGGTACATGGCCAGGACGATCGCCGCCGAGGCGTTGATGGTCATGGAGACCGAAACCTTGTCCAGGGGAATTTCGGCGAACAGGATCTCCATGTCGGCCAGGGTGTCGATGGCTACGCCGACCTTCCCCACCTCGCCTTCGCACAGGGGGTTGTCGGAATCGAGGCCGATCTGGGTCGGCAGATCAAAGGCCACGCTCAGGCCGGTCTGGCCCTGCTCGAGCAGATAGCGGTAGCGGCGGTTGGATTCTTCGGCCGAACCGAAGCCGGCGTACTGGCGCATGGTCCAAAACTTGCCGCGGTACATGGTCGGCTGGACGCCGCGGGTGAAGGGATAGACGCCGGGATAGCCCAGGTCTTTTTCATAATCCAGATCGGCCACGGCGTCCGGATCATAGAGGCGTTGCACCGGAAACGAGGTGGATTTGAAAGTTTTACGGCGTTCGCTGTTTTTTCCCAGGGCTTTTTTTAAAACGCGCTCTTCCCATTCTTTTTTATTCATTTTTGAAAACCCCTTGGATAGCTAAAAAAATCTATTTGACCTGCCGGCGCTGCGACTGGAATGATCCATCGCGTTCATCGGAAGCAAATTCCATCGATCGGCCCGATGCGAAAAATGGGACTCTAGACGCGGGACTTTTTCTTGAATGTGTCCTTGGTACCCTCGATAAAATCCATCGCTTTTTCGCTGATCTTTTCGACGTTGTCCTTGACTTCGCTGCCGATCTTGTCGGAAAGGTCCTTGATCTGCCTGCGGGTTTCCCTTCCGGACTGGGGGGCGAAAAGAAGCGCCAGGCCGGCTCCGATGGCCGCCCCGCTCAGGAAGCTGAAAAACATTTTGCTGCCAGTATTTTCACTCATTTACTTACCTCCTTTTATCTTCTTGATCAAATTCCAACCCATCTTGACGGCCGGCAGGAAGGCCAGCAATCCGGCCGAGCGCCGGAGCACGTTCTGGTTGATGAAGTGCAGGGCTTCGCCGGCATTTTCCACAGTGCGCTTGGATTGCGCGAGCACTTGGTCGACTTTTTCCAGCCGTTCCTGGGCCATGACGCTGACCTGCTTCAATTCCCGGGCCAAGTCGCGCACTTCGAACGAGGTTTTTTCCAGGTCCAGCATCATGGACTTGAACTGCTGGATGGCCGGGATCAGGGTGATGACCAGCAGCAGAAAGCCCAGGGAAAAGACCAGGGCCACCACGAAAATAATGATTACAGCCGTTGAACTCATATTGTTCTCTCGTATACTATTATATTTAAATCGCCCCCGATGTCAATATTTTAGAGCCCTATAGCAAATTTTAAATTTGTTAGCTTTTTAAAACAAATTTTGAATTTGCTATCTAGGGCTCTTGTCCAGCCTTGCTGGGCTGGACCATTTATTTAAGTTTTCTGAGCAATTCCTCCGCTTCCAGCCTGTTTTTCGCGGTCAGGGAGATCTGAATTTCCTCGTTGGTGAAAAACGGGGCGTGCGCCAGGGTCAGGTCGTTGCTGAGGGATACTTTTTTCCGCCAATGGCGCCATTCGCTCTCCTGGCGCGAGCAAGCGGGAAAGCGGCGGCGGTTAAGGGCCTCCATGATCTTTTGCTGCGGCATCTCCAGCTTCAGCAGGTCGGTCGTTTCCGGCGCCGCCAGGATGCGGGCAAAGGATTTTTTTTCCCGGAAAGCTATTTCTTCGAGAAGTTGAATGATTTGCAGCTGCTGACTCTCCGAAAACTTGATTTTGCCGAAAAGGCCGAGCAGCGCCTTCCGCCCGGGAGGCACGAGTTCCAGCAGCCGCAGGGCCGCTTTCAAGGCGAGCCGCCCGGCGACTAGCAGCGGTCGCAATGAAACGTCCAGCAGCGCATCCAGCCGCTCCAGCAGCGCATCGTTGAGGGAGAAACCCAGGTCGGCCCGGCGCCGGATCTCCTCCCGGGAACAGCAGCGGGTTATTTTTCTGATAAAGAGCAATTTTTCGTAAAGGTTAAGCCCGAAAAGGCGATCGCAAAGATTGAAGTTCAACAGCAATGCCTCAGCCGCGCTAAAATCGGCCTCGAACGCGACAGAATCATTTTGGCCCCGGGCCTGCAGCAAGCGGAAATAGTCGTGCCCCCAGACAATTCGCCGCGCCTTGTCGACGATGAGCAGCGGCAGGCCGGGAAATTTTTCTTCGATCCCGACCAGGCGCTGCGGAAGCGGCGGGAAGGAAAAATCATAGGCATCATCGCGGTTGAGATCTTCCAGCTTCAAAACAGTTCCAATCATGATCCCGCCTTCGGCCCGACCGTTCCGATCCAGGGCTTGTTGTCATGCCCATTTTACTCCAACGGCCCGCCTTTGGCAAAATCACGACGCGGCCTTTATTCGGCCGGATATTTCATATAAAATGATTTTATGAAAAAAACCGTTGCCTCCAGGCCCCATGATCTGTTCATTTTCGACGCCCATTGCGACACGGCCTCCGTTCTCTTCGACCAGCCACTGTCGTTTTCCAGGAACCCGGCCCATCTCGATTTGCAGAAAATAAAAAAGGGCGGGCTGCAGGCCCAGATTTTCGCCTTGTGGGTCGATCCGCTGCTGGCGCCGCACCGGGCCATGAAAAAGGCCCTGCTACTCCTGCAGACCATGGAACAAAAGGTCTTCGCCCCCAGATACGCCGTCAAGGTCACCGATCCGGCCGAAATGGATGCGGCGCGTAGGAAAAAAAAGCTGGCCGCATGGCTCTTCCTGGAGGGCGGGCATATCATTGAAAATTCTCCCGAAATTCTCCATATCTTTTTTTCCCTGGGCGTGCGCGGCATGACCCTGACCCATTCCAAGAACACCGACTGGGCCGATTCCACCACCGACAAGCCCAGGGTCAGGGGCCTGACCGCTTTGGGCCGGGAGATCGTCGGGCAGATGGCTGCCATGGGCATGGCCATCGATGTCTCCCACGCCTCCGACCGGACCATCGCCAGCGTTTTGGAAACGACGCCGGTGCCGATTATGGCCTCGCACTCCAACGCCAGGAAGCTGTGCCCCATCCCGCGTAACCTGACCGACGACTTCATCCGGGCCATCGCCGCCCGCCGCGGTTTCATCGGGGTCAATTTTTGCCCCGCTTTCGTCAAACGCCGTGTTTTCGACCAGATCGAGGAAAATTTCGCCACCTTCGCCCAAGAGATCAAGGAAAAGACAAGGGGACGGCTGGATGATCCCGAGTTCCTGAGCCAAGTGGAATGGGACTATTTCCTGCGCTCCGTCGCCGGCACCGATCGGGTCACCATCGACGAGGTGATCGACCACATCATCCATATCGCCTCCACCGGCGGGCTCGATTGCGTCGGATTGGGCAGCGATTTTGACGGCATCCCTTCCACGCCGGCCGGTCTGGGCAACGCCGCCGCGTACCCCGCGCTGGTCGCGGCATTGCAAAAGCGGGGTTTCCGGGAAAGGGAGATCAGAAAGATCTGCGGCCTGAACCTCGCCGGTTTCCTTGGCCGGGTGAAGTCCGCGGGGCGGAAAAATTGAAAACCGGCATCGCCTTGGGCGGCGGTGGAGCCAAGGGATTGGCCCATATTGGAGTCATCAAAGTCCTGGAAGAACACGGCATTTTCCCCCAGCTCGTCTCCGGCACCAGCATCGGCGCCCTGATCGGCGCCCTTTATTTGCTGCGCGGCGATATCCATGCCGTCGAAACGTATGCCCTGGGATTTGAAAACTCCAACCTGTACCCTTACCTGGCGCCCAGGCCCTCCAGCTCCGGCCTGATCTCGGAAAAAAGGATCCAGACCTTTTTAAAAGACATTTTCGGCGACAGCCGCTTCGAGGATCTGCCGCTGCCCTTCTTTTGCCCGGCCACCGACATCCGCCGCGGCCGGGAAGTCATTTTCGCGCGCGGCAGCCTGCAGCAGGCGGTGCGGGCATCCATCTCCATCCCGGTCATCTTCAAGCCGGTCCGTTGGCACCAATGCTATTTGGTCGACGGCGGCTTGATCAACCCGGTGCCGGTCGACGTGTTGAAACGTAACGATAGCAACTTCACCATCGCCGTCAACGTCATTACCCAGCGCCCCCTGCGGCCGCGGCGCAAGAATAAAGCCAATGCCAAGGAAAAATTGCTGCTGGCCCGGCTCGATGACTTCTTCAGCCGGAGACTGATTTCAGGCCGCCCGGACGAGGAGCCCAACCTGATCGAATCGTTCCTGGCCACCTTGGAGATCATGCAGGAAAAATTGATCGCCGCCCGACTGCAAAACGACGCTCCCGATGCCGTCATCCATGTCGACACACAGGATTTTAAATTGTTCGAATTCTACCGGCCGGCAGCGATCATCCGCCGCGGCGAGCAGACCGCTCGCCGTGAAATCAAAACCATCCTCGGCCGCTGGCAGCAGCGCCAGGCCCAGGAAAAAAACAGGGGCTGACCATGGAGGCCTGCGGCTGTGAGAAATGCGTCAGCGCCTGCCGCGACGATCCGGGCCGCCTGGTTCCGGCCGATCTGAAAAAAATCACCGCTTTCTTGAAGATCAGCGAAAGGGAACTCAAAGCCGCTTACCTGGTGCGCATCCCGGCCGCGGGAAAGAACAGCCGCATCCATTTTTTGGCCCCGGCCAAAATCAAGGCCGGCCGTTTCCTGGCCGCTCCGGGCAGTACGGTTCCCGATTATTACGAAAGGGAAAAAGGGCGCTGCGTGTTCCTGTCTGAGGAGGGACTCTGTACCATTCACCCGGTCAAGCCGTTCGAATGCGCCGCCTACATGGGTTGCCGGCACACATTCCTGGGGCGGCCGTACAAGAAAAGAAGCATCGAGGAATTTTTCGTCCGCCGCTGGAAGAACTCGCTTTAGCCGCCGCTGATCAAATGAATGGCTTCCACCGCGTCGCCATCGCCGATAAAGACCCTTTCATAATCTTCTTTTTTGATCAGCTGTCCGTTGATCTTGATCACGATCAGCGGGAAAGTGAATTTCATCATGGTCAGCAGCTCGCGCACGCTGATCGATTCGCCGGCCATGCTCTCTTCTTTATGATTCAAGGATATTTTCATGGTATTCCCCGTTAAAGCTCGTCCCAGGCATCGTCGTCGCCGACCAGCGCCAGGTCATCCAAAATAATTTCCAGCGCCTGGTTGGCCTGCATGGCGGCCACGATGCCCACCCGCGGAGCCAGGGGCGGCATTTCGGGCGACACTTCGCGGGTCTCGTCGCCGCAGATGAACAAGCTTCCCAGGCGGCGCGTGCGCAGGGCGTTGTTCTCCCCGTAGCCGGCCAGTCCCGAAGCGGCGATGATGAACTTGTCGGGGAAACGCTCGCTCACGGTTTCGATGATCATCAGCTTCATGTCGGCGCGGTCGAAGGCTTCGATGATCAGCGTGCAGTTCTTGAAAATGTGCACCACCTCGTCCGGCCCCAGACGCAGGTCGTGGGCCTCGACCGCGACGTCGGGATTGACGCGGGCGATGTTGTCGCGCAGGGCCAGGACCTTTTTCTGGCCGACCTGATCGAGGAAGTAATATTGGCGGTTCAGGTTTTCACGGGTGACCACATCGAAATCGGCGATGACCAGGGAGCCGACCCCGACCCGGGCCAGGGCCAT
>JAPKZM010000188.1 GCA_026393775.1 Candidatus Aminicenantota bacterium | reverse complement strand
CTTGTCGCTGAGGCGCAGCGATATTTCCTGCGAGGAAGCGGAAAGGGTGTTGCCGCCGGCGTTCATGAACAGCACCTTGAAATCGCCGACGGGCGGCATGGCGTTGAAATATTCCTGGTTGAGGATCTCGAAGATCATCACCGCGTAGCCGTCGCGCCGCCGCTGCGCGCCATGGTACAGGAGGCCATTGATCTTTAGATAACCCGATTCGAACTTGGCCAGCGGGCCGTTGGCGTCGAACGCCGCCAGCGGCAGGTCCTCGGGATAAGTGAAGAACGCCCGGTAGCTGCCGTTCGTCTCCTTGAAAAAGGCCAGGCGCAGGAACGGCGGACGTCGGCTCTTGTAGCGCTGCACCTCGAGCTTGATGCGGGCTTCGTCGGCGAGGCCGAGGTAATAGTCGCAGCTCGTTTCGAAGCTGCGGATATCGTTGGCCATCAGGTTTTCGAAAATGGCCGTGTTGTACTGGTAGATGATAATGTTGATGATCAGGTAGAAAAAAACCGTGATCAGCACGATCGGCGTGACGATGAAGAACACCCCGGAGATGATCAGGCGGTTGCGGATCTTCCAGAGCAGGCGGCGGCGGATGATGCCCACCAGGCGCACCACGGCGAGGATGATGGTCAGCCAGAGGAAGAAGGTAAAGGTGCCGCTGCGAAAGAAGAAATAGCAAACGATGGTCCACAGGGCGGACAAGATAATGGCCAGGTCGAGTTTGCGCAGTTTGGAAAGCATGGGGAGATTATAGTATGGATTGAACCTGCCATGCAACTGGTCCTAGTGATAGTGTAGTCACACTATGGTTTCAGCAAGTTGGGAAATGGCTGAAACCATTTAGTGTGACTATACCAACACTAGATAGGTTTCGTTGATCTTCGGACACCACGAAACCTATAGTGTTGGTATAGTGTTAGTGTTAGTAGCAGCAATAAATTTTTATTAGTTAATAAGATTTCTTCCTAACACTATCACTAACACTAACACTATTCCTGGAAGTTATTCCTTAAAGATCCTGCCGAATCTGTAGGTCAGGGAAAATTTGAGCAGGTCGGCGTTATAATGGCTGGATACCGTCCGTTCATTGATGAAATAGCCCTCTTCCTGCCAGGAGGCGAGTTGCCGCTGATAGGCGATTTCCAGCAGCAGGGAATTAGAAAACTCGCAGCCGACGCCGGCGGCGTAGCCTTTGACCTTGACGGACTGGCCGAAATAATCCGCGTAAAGCTGCCCGTCGGAACTCCAACCGCCGCGCAGGTGCAGGAGCAAGCGACGCAGCGGCAGGTCGATCTCCATTCCCAGGCGCAGGTTGCGGACGTCCTGCTGCACCGAGTTGAAATAGTTTTTCTGGGGATAAGGCAGGAGCGGGCCGTGATCATAATAATTTTCAAGAGTCCCCTGGCGCCAGTCGCTGCGGGAGTAATCGAAACTCAGGTTCAGCCAACGGCAGGGTTTCAAGGCCGCTCCCAGGGAATACTGGCTCGGGATCGTCACCCGGGCCAGGGTGCTGGTTGCGTTCCAATTCACATCGGCCCTTCTTCGTCGACTTCCCAGGTGAGCAGGCTGGAATCGAAATTGTTTTTCACGCCGCTGTGAAAAGTGAAAGCGAAGTTTAGGGTCTTGAACGGACGGAACATCAGGACGATGATCAGGTTTCGGCCGCCCAGGCTTTCGCTGGATTGCTCGTGGAACTCCCCGTTCCGGTTCCGGGTCTGCAGATGCAGGCTGCCGGAACTGAAAAATTGCTGCAGCGTGCAGCCGAGGCTGAAATACTCGCTGATCCCCGCCGCCGCCGAAAAAGCCAGCACGTCGACGCCTTCGCTGCCGGTGAACGTCACGCTGGCCGCGGTGGAAATGGCACTGTCCGGCGGGAAGGTGAACGGCTCCACGGCGGAACCCTTGAAGCCGTAAGGGATGAAACGGTAGTAACTCAGGGCGAAACCCCATTTCATTTTCCAGAACTCGGCCGGGGCCGACACGGAAAAAAAATCGATCTGGTTCAGTTTGCTGGCGAAATTGTAGTTGTACAGCTGGGTTTCGTTTCCCAGCTTCCTGTCCTGCAGATCGTAATCATGCTTCTGCGCGAAGGTCTTGTAACTGAGATAGAATTCAGGGCTGCGCTTGGAGGCCAGGCCGGCCGGGTTCCAGAAGGCCGCGGTCAGGTCGTCAGCCACGGCCGTGAAGGCATTGCCCATGGCCCGGGCTTTGGCGCCATAGGCGAAATTATACAGGTTGTACCAGGGTTTGTATTGGGGAAAAAGTGCGAGATTCAGTAAAGCCAGCAAAAAGAAAATAAGGAAGCGGGCTTTCATTTCTTATCTTCAGCCGCCAGGTCTTCTTCCTCATCATAACCGATCCGTTCATTCTGGTCCTCGATCACAATCCTGCCGCCGATATCTTCTTCATAGGATAGGCAACACATCAGGCGGCCGCACATGCCCGATATTTTGACCGGATTCATGTTCAAGTTTTGCTTTTTGGCCATCTGCAAGGTGATGGGTTCCAGGTTGTTCAAGAAAGTTTTGCAGCACAGTTGCCGGCCACAGATACCCACGCCGCCGATCATTTTGGCTTCATCACGGATGCCGATCTGACGCATTTCAATGCGCATGCGGAATTTTTTTGCCAGATCCTTGACCAGGTCACGAAAATCGATACGGCCTTCCGAGGTAAAATAGAAAATGGCCTTTTTTTCGCTGGTAAAAAAGGTCACTCGCACCAGTTTGATCGGAATTTCCCTTTCCTTGATGCGGTTCTGGCAATACTCGTGGGCACGCTTTTCATCGCGTTCTTTTTTACTGAAATTATCAATATCCTTGTGGCTGGCTTTACGC
>JAPKZM010000235.1 GCA_026393775.1 Candidatus Aminicenantota bacterium | reverse complement strand
CGGTGGAGACTGAGCTTGAATTCGCCGAAGAACAGCGGCTCGAAATGACGGCCGCCGATGACGGGCTCAAGGCAGCGGCGAACGATCTGGAGACCATCCTAGGTCAAAGCCGTTTCCATGATATCCTTGACCAGGGCATGCAGGTCGTGATCGCCGGCAAGGTCAACGTGGGCAAGTCGTCCCTGTTCAACGCCCTGCTGATGAAGGAACGGTCGATCATCTCCCATTTGCCAGGCACCACCCGCGATTACATCCAGGAGAAACTGCACCTCGACGGTCTGCCGTTCCAGATCACCGACATGGCCGGCATTCGCGACAGCAGCGGGGACGATATCGAAAACCAGGGTATGCTCCGCAGCCTGGACAAGATCGCCCAGGCCGATGCCGTGATCTTCATGGTCGATGCTTCGCGGCCGCTGGACGCCAGCGACCGGGAGATCTACCACCTGACCGGCAGGAAAAAGCGCATCCTGCTGGCCAACAAGAGCGATCAGGCCCAGGAACGGGTGGTGAGAAGCATTCGTCAGGCTTTCGACGGCGAAACCATCCATCTGGTTTCAGCCAAGAACGGGGAAAACCTCGAACCGGTCGTCGATTTTTTAAAGAGTTTATGGCAGGAGATGGGCGATCCGGCCGCGACCATCCTCGTCAATTTAAGGCAGAAATCACTGCTCGAAAAACTCCTGCAAAACCTGCGTGAAATCGAGCGCATGCAGGCTCAGCCTGCGGTTCAGGCTGAAGCGCTGGCCGAGGAAATACGCCATAGCCTCCAGCTGATCGGGGAATTGACCGGCGCCGTCAGCTCCGCGGAAATCCTCCAGGGCATATTCGCCCAATTCTGCATCGGCAAATGAAGGTCGTCGTCATCGGCGCCGGGCACGCTGGGATCGAGGCGGCTTATGCCGCGGCCAGAATGGGCGCCGAAGCCACGCTGCTGACCATTCATCTGGAAACGCTGGCCCAGATGTCCTGCAACCCGTCCATCGGCGGCATCGCCAAGGGGCACTTGGTTAAGGAGATCGATGTGCTGGGCGGGGTGATGCCCCGGGCCGCCGATGCCACCGGCATTCATTTCAAAGTGCTCAATCGCAGCAAGGGGCCGGCCGTGCGGGCCACCCGGACCCAGAACGACAAGATCGCCTACCGGAATTATCTGAAAAGTTTCCTGGAAACCGTTCCGCGGCTCAGCCTCTTTCAAGGCATCGCCAGCGGGATCGTGGTGGCCAATGGCCGGGTGCGCGGCGTTCAGCTGGCGGAAGGAGAAATCCTGGCCGCTGACGCGGTGATCGTCTGCAGCGGAACCTTCCTGTCCGGGCTCATCTATATCGGTTCGGCCACGTATCCTGCCGGCCGGGCCAACGAGCCGCCGGCTTTGGCGTTGGCCGAGAATATCGCTGCCCTGGGTTTCCAAATCCTGCGCCTGAAAACCGGAACTCCCATGCGCCTGCATTCCGACAGCATTGAATGGGAGAAATTCGTTCCCCAGCCTGGCGATGAACCGCCCCTGCCCTTTTCCATGTTTACCAAAGGTAAGGTGAAGAACCGCATCCTCTGCCACCTGGGCTACACCACCCCGGCGGTCGGCGCGATCGTGCGCGATCATTTGCATCTGTCGCCCTTGTATTCGGGGAAGATCACGGGCATCGGCCCCCGCTACTGCCCGTCGATCGAGGACAAGATCGTCAAATTCGCCGGCAAGGAAAGGCACCACTTTTACCTGGAACCCGAGGGTTTGCGCAACAAGGAAGTTTATGTCAACGGCCTATCTACCAGCCTGCCGATCGAAATCCAGAAAGAAATGCTGCGGGCCATCCCGGGCCTGGAGCACGCGCAAATGATGCGCCCGGCCTATGCCATCGAATATGACGCCATTCAGCCGACCCAGCTGCGGTCCAATCTGGAAGCGCGCCAGGTCGAAAATTTGTTTTTTGCCGGTCAGGTCAACGGTACTTCCGGCTATGAGGAAGCCGCCGCGCAGGGCCTCATGGCAGGGATCAACGCCGTGCTCAAGGTCAGGGGCGAAGCGCCTTTCGTTCTGAACCGGAACGAGGCGTATATCGGGGTGATGATCGACGACATCGTCCGTAACGGCGTCGATGAACCCTACCGCTTGTTCACGGCGCGGGCCGAATACCGCCTGCAGCTGCGTGAGGACAACGTCTTTGAGCGTTTGGGCGGCCACGGGCTCAGGCTGGGCCTGCTTGACCGGGCCGTTTTCGACCGCGAAACGCGCAAGCTGGAACGGCGCCGGCGCGTGGTTGGCAAGCTGGCCAAAATCAAGGGGCGCTGGAACGGCCGGACGGAGACATTTTTTAAACTGTTGAAAATGCCCGAGATGACTTTTGAAAAACTGGAAGAACTCCAGCAGAAACCGTTGCTCAGGAAAAAGACCCTGACCGACGTTTCCTATATTGAGGCGCGCGTCAAGTACGAAGGTTACGTCGAGATCCAGAAACGGGAGGTCGTCCGGATGCAAAAAATGCAGAAAGTGGCCATCCCGGCCGACCTGGATTACGCACTGATCGACGGCCTTTCCACTGAAATAAAGCAGAAACTGGCCCGGAGCAAGCCCGGCACATTGGGTGAAGCGTCGCACATCCCCGGCGTCACCCCGGCCGCTATCAATGCCATCAGCATCCACCTGACCTTGAAGTACGGCAAATAGCCGATATCATTCGTTGTCGGCAGTGAAAATTGTCGCCCAGGCCAGGTTCCTACATGCGTTGCGCGTCGATATAACCCGCATCCGTTCATCTATTTTTCAGATAACTGTAGAGAAGCCGAACCAGATTTCCATCCCCTCGTTGACCTCATCCAGCAGCGGGATCGTCACGTTGAGCGAGGGGGTCAGCAGCAGCTTGCCCACCGTTAGCGGCACGCTGGCATAGAAATCGATGTTGGAGAATCCTGTCTTGTCGATGTACTGCCTGCTGTTGAAGCCGATGACCCCGCCCAGCTCTACGCTCAGCCTTTCGTTCACTTTCAGTTCGTGACTGCCGCCTAGAGTGACATACAGGCCGCTACCCAGATTGAAGTCGTAGTAGGCGGAGAGCTGCGGCGACAAAGGCAGATCGGTCTTGGCGACCATAGCGTAAACTTCCTGGGAAATGTTGTTATTGAATTTGAAATCATTCGCGAACCAATAGCCGTAGTTGGTGAAGCCGGCGGTCAATCCCCACCCTTCCGGCACCTTGAAAGCGTACGATAGGGTCACGTCGATTTCATCGGAATACTTAAACAATTCACGCTGAGCCAGGGCGAAGCTGCTCCAAATGTTGAGCGAAAACCCGCTTTCGCCAAAATCAAAGGTGAGTGAAGGTTGAATGGCCGCATGGTTGTCAGGCAGCAGATCGAAGCCGCGCCAGATGTAGCGGCTGACCAGATCGATCTGGCCTGCGAATGCTCCCGGCAACGGCAGCGCCACTCCAACCAGAAAAGCAAGCAGCGACAAAACGAATCTTTTCATGCAACCTCATTCTGATGCTTGAATGAATCGGCAACATGCATCCGGAAAATTATATCACAAACAGACTGGTCGCCAGCAGCATGAATCCGGTGTTGTCTGTTCTCCAAGGACGACATCAACGCCGTCAGCACCCATCTGACCTTGGAATACAAGCCGCAAGAATCAGCGAAATGATTGGCGCCTACCGCCTGGGTTTGGCCACGGGTAATTGTTGTCCTCCCTGGCAAGTGTTACAATAACGGCATCCAGGCAGACCTGGAAAGAACAACCGCCAGGAGGAACATGAGCCCGCAAACCAAAGTTTGCCAGTCCTGCACTGGCATTCCGCCAGGCGAACCTGCGCCTGGCCGGGAGCGTCACCGGGGCGCTGCCGGTGGCGATTTTCATCCTGTTGATCATCCAGAGCTCCCAGATTCTGAATGACATGGGCGTCGGCTTTGTCGTCGCCATTCTCGCCGGCATCGGCTTGATCATGTTCAGTCGCCGGGAATTTTGAATCGTTTCAACCGCAGCCGGGCGGACAAAAAAATTACCTGCCGCCCCTTGACTTGCCTTCCATTTCAGCAAATAATAATATAAAAAGGAGGGAGGCATGAAACACAAAACAATATGGCTCCCGATTATCTGCTTAAGTGTTCTAATACTCCTTTCCGGCGGCTGCCGGCAATCCGACTCGGACAACCAGCCGAGTGAGGAACCCGATATCTTCATTGCCGGGTATACCCTCAACGGATCGGATATCGCCGTCCCCTGCACTTGGAAAAACGGAACGCGAAGCGATTTGAGCGTGCTCGATCCAGCAAAAGGTGGATTTGCGATTGGCATCTATGTTGCGGGCACAGATCTATACGTGGCAGGGAATGTGGTGAGCGGGATACAGGTCTATGCCCCCTGCTACTGGAAAAACGGGGTGCGCACCGATTTGAGCACCATCTCTGCCGCCAAGGGCGGCCAGGCGATTTCCATTTTCGTTTGGTTGGGCCTTGTCTATGTGGCCGGCTCTGTCAGGAATGACGCCAATGTCTCCATCCCCTGCTACTGGCGCGACGGAGTACGCAGCGAATTGAGTGTGATCACCCCGGGCATGGGCGGCTTTGCCGCCGCCGTTTTTGTTACTTTGACCGGTGATCTATACCTTGCCGGCGGCACTTCCGACAGTTCCCATGCCGCCGTCCCCTGCTATTGGCAGGATGGCGTGCGCATCGATCTGAGCCAGTTGGCTGTGACCGGGCTCGGTGACTGGGCAAAGTCGATATGGGTCGTCCAGGGTGATGTTTATGCGGCTGGCGATGTCCGCAGTGCCGTGAATGTCCCCTTGCCCTGCTACTGGAAAAACGGAGTGCGGACCGATCTTCCGGTCATTGACCCGGACGGCTGGGCCGAAGGCCAATCCATATTCGTCAGCAATAGCGATGTTTATGTCGCCGGCTCCTGCATGCGGTTTTCACACAAATATGTTCCCTGCTACTGGAAAAACGGGCAACGCACCGAACTAGACGTGTTCGACGGCAACCAGGACGGCCATGCCTATTCCATTACCGGGTATGGCAGCGATATCTACAGCGCCGGTGAAACCACGAACAGTCTCCAGGTGCGCGTTCCCTGCTTTTGGCGAAACGGCGGTCGCACCAATCTGAGCGTCTTGGCTGACAAGGACGGAGCAGCTTATTCCATCTTTACCCTGAGTCGCTAAGCGCTTTTTCGGTTCAGCATTGCAAATTCATGGATTTTTCTATAAAATCAGCGGATGGAAAAAATTTTCCCCTCCCGGGTACCGAAAAATTCCCGCTGCCTGATCACCGGCGCCAGCGGCTTCATCGGCTCCCACTTGGCCGCGGCCCTGGCCGCGGCGGGGAACGAGGTGGCCTGTCTTGTGCGTTCCAGCAGCCGGACCGATTTCCTTTCCTCACTGCCGGTGCGGCTGGTCAGCGGCGACTGCCGCGACCGCGGCTCTTTGCGCGCCGCGGTGAGTGGAGCCGATTATATCTTCCATCTGGCCGGGGCGATCTCGGCCGTTGACCGGAAAACCTACTTCGACGTCAACGCCGGCGGCACGAAAAACCTGGTCGAGGCGTGCCTGGAATGGAACCCCGCCCTGCGCCGGCTGGTCTATGTATCCAGCATCGCCGCCGCCGGTCCAAGCCCGCGCGGCCACAGCGTAAGCGAAACCGCCGAATGCAGCCCCGTTTCCGACTACGGCCGCAGCAAGCTGGAGGCCGAGCTCGTGGTGCGCGGCATCGGTAACGCCCTGCCCTGGGTGATCGTGCGCCCACCCAACGTGCTCGGGCCGCGCCAGAAGGAGCTCGATGAATCGATCGAACTATTGCGACTGCGCATTCGGCCGCTGGTCGGCCGCAAGAGCTCGCGCACCAGCATCATCGGTGTCTGGGACCTGGTGCGGGCCTTGCTCCTGGTGGCCGGCGATGACCGTGCCATTGGGCGCACCTATTTTGTCACCGACGGCACGCCCGTTTCCTGGCGCGACATCACTGCCGCTGTCGCCCGTGCCGCCGGAATGAGCGGCTTCTATCTGCCCGTGCCCTTCCCGGTCCAGTATGCGGCCGCTGCCGTGGCCGAATGGATCGCCCGCTGGCGCAAGCGGACACCGCCATTCACCCGCGAGCACGTGGTTGCCGCCCGGAAACACGACTGGGTGTATGATCCCGGCGCCATCTTGAGCGATCTCGGCTTCCGCGGCGAAATGGACCTGACCGGCGTGGCGGCACAAACCATCGCCGCCCGGTCCCACAAGGGGACGGGCGTAACCGTCCAGCTGGAGAGGACGAACGGCCATGGATGATCCCCGCCCCGAACGAAATAGCGCTCGCTTCACCGAACCGTACGGACGCAAGCTGGTTTTCCCCGGAATTTCCTTGCAGGCCATGGATGCGCTAGTGATGGTATCGGTGCTCTTTTTTATCGGCTTGATCGTCGTCTTCGCCCCACGTATTCATGACCCGTGGCCGCTGCTCCTGCGCCTCTGCCTCTGGGGGCTTTTCTATGTCGCCTCGCTGGCCTGGCAGCGGCGCATAGCCGCGCCGGTTTGGCGGGCGCTGCTGCGCATGGGCTCGGTGCAGGTGATGTTCGCCCAGGTCTACCTGATCGTCCACCCGTTGCAGCTGCTCTTCGTGCGCAGCTGGATGGACCCGGCGCTCCTGCGCTTTGAGGATACGCTGTTCGGGGTCCAGCCGACCCTCTGGCTGCAGCGCTTCGTAAGCCTCGGGCTGACCGAATGGATGATGTTCTGCTACGTGATCTACCTGGTCATTTATCCGGCATTGGGAGGTCTGATTTACCTGCGCTGGGGCGAGAAGCCGCTCGAAGATTACCTCTTCGTTCTGACGCTGGCCAACATGATCTGCTTCCTCGGCTTCATTGTCTACCCGGTGGCCGGGCCGCTCAACTTCATGCCCGAAAAGTTCACCATGCCGCTCAAGGGATGGTTGTTCACCGCGGTCGGCGAGTACATTCGCCATCATATCCACCTGGTCGGCGGCAATCTGCCCAGCCCCCATTGCGCCATCGCCACCGTGATGTGGCTGATGGCCTACCGCTACCGGCGGGCGGCTTTTTGGATTCTGGCTCCGGTGATCCTCTGCCTCTACGTGTCCACTGTCTATGGGCGCTACCACTATGTTACCGACTCGCTGACCGGGATCGCGGCCGGGTTCCTGGTCCTGGGGTTGGCCCCGCTGTTGCTGCGCGGCTGGAATTTTTTGCTTGGGCGCGGAAGCAAGGAGACGGCATGAAAGTATTCATCACCGGGGCCAACGGTTACATCGGCTCGAGCTTGTGCCGTTACCTATTGGCTAGGGGTTGGGAAGTGCACGGACTGGTCCGGCGAACTTCCGACCTGCACAATTTGGAGGGGCTGACCGTCCGAATTCATACCGGCGACCTGCGCGATCCCGCCTCGTTCAAGATTCCACCCGGGATCACCCATGTGATCCACTCGGCTTCGATCGTCTCCGATACTGCCGGCGACGCCACCTGCCGCGACAATATCTACCTGCTGGCGGTCAACCTGGCCGCCAAGCTGCGCACGATGCCGCAGCCGCCGCAGCGCCTGCTGTATATCTCCACCGCATTGGTACTCGGCTACAACGGCCTGGATATTTCCGAGGAGCGGCCGGGAGAATCGGCGATGTTCTTGGCCTATACGCGCTACAAGGTCAAGACCGAGGAGTTCTTCCGCCAGCAATGGCGGGAGCAGGGAATTCCATTGGTCATCCTGCGCCCCGGGGACGTCTACGGTCCCTACGACCGGGTCTCTTGCGCCCAGCTTCTGCGCGGTTGCGAGCGGAAGCTACCGCTGATCGTCGGCCCCGGCAACTGCCGCTTCGGCTTCTGCTACATTGACAATCTTTGCCAGGCCATGCTGCAAGCGTTGACCCGGCCAGGCATCGAAGGCCGGGCCTACACCGTGACCAATGGCATCCTGCCCACCTGGGGCGAGTTCTTTTCCGGGCTGCAGCGGCGGATGCATTTCCGGCAGCGGCTGCGGGTCCCCGCGTGGGGGGGCTACGCCCTGGCCGGGGTACTGCGCGGTGTGCAATTTCTGTTCCCGCACTTCGTCCCCGAGGTCAACTACTACCGGATACGGCGCATCACCACCGAGACCACGTACGACATTTCGCGGACGATCGCCGACCTGGGCTACCAGCCCGACGACCAGATCGAACGACAGATCGACGAGATCGTGGCCTGGTACCTACGGGAAAAGAAAAATGGATACTTTACTTGATCCCGGCCTGGCGCGGGCGCTGCTCTATCCCTACCTGGCGCTGGCCTTCACCCTGATGGTGACCGTATTCCACCACCGCAGCCTGCGGCGCAACCGGGACGAATTGAACGCCGTCTTGCTCTATTTCGCCGCTTTCTTCCTGTTCTTCCTGGTAGCGCCCATCGCCCTGATCATGCTGAGCGCCGCCGATCCCGGGGCCTTTCTGCGTTCGGCCGGCCTGACCCTCGGCCGCAGCGGGCGCGGGCTGGCCCTTTCGGCCGCGGCCGTGCCTGTCTGCCTGGCCGCCGCCTTCATCGGTTCGCGCGACCCGGCCATGCGCGAACAGTATCCGTTCGCCAAGGCGGCCTGCCGGACTCCGGCCACCTTCGTGGCCTACGAAGCCGCCTACCTGGTCCTCTATTACTTGCCCTGGGAATTCCTGTACCGCGGCCTGCTGTTTCTGGTTCTGCTGCCGGCACTGGGGCTGGGACCGGCGCTGGCTTTGCAAGCCATCATCTCGACCCTCCACCATTTCGGCCATCCCGATTCGGAAATATGGGCCGCTTGCGGCTCCAGCTTCATCTTCGGTCTGGTGGCCTGGATTACCGGGTCTTTCCTCTACACGGTTTTCATCCACGCCCTGGTCGGCATGGCCAACGATACGTTTCTCTACCTGCGCTGGCACCGGCCCCGGCACATGGATGGCGCGCAATGAAAATCCTGGTCAGCGGAGCCACCGGCTTTGTCGGCGCGGTGCTGATGCCCGAACTGGTGCGCGACCACGGCGCCGCCGCCCTGACCGCCCTGGTGCTGCCCGGCGATCGCATCCCGTTGAGCTGGGCTGGCCTTGGCGTGCGCACCCTTTATGGGGACATCGCCGACGCGGCGGCGGTGAACGCGGCCGTGGCCGGGCACACTCATGTCATCCACCTGGCCGGGCTGATCTCCTATTGGAAGCGCGACCGCCTGCTTCTTGACCGGGTCAACCGCGAAGGGGTGCGCTGCCTGGTCGAAGCCTGCCTGGCGAGCCAAGTGGAGCGTTTGGTGCACGTCAGTTCGGTGGGCGCCATCGGCTTCCTTCGCGATGGTACGCCGGCCGGCGAAGAGATTCCTTTCAATTGGCCCGACAGCCTGCCCTACATGACTTCCAAGCATGACGGCCAGCTGGTGGTCGAGGCGGCGATACGGGCGAGCGGGCTTCCGGCCATCATCCTCAACCCGGCCTCGATCATGGGACCTGGCGACCACGTGGAGCAAACCCCGCACAACCGACTTTACCGTTCGATATGGCGCGGCCCCCTCTTCGGTTCGTTTAGCGGCGGCCTGGCGGTGGTCGACGTGCGCGACCTGGCGGCCATCGTACGCAAGGCTTTGTGTCAAGGCCGGATCGGGGAGAAATACCTGGTCATCGGCGCCAATCTGCCCTATGCCGAGGTGATCCGCCAGATCAGCCGCTGCTGCGGCCGCAAGGCGTATCCCTTCCTGGTGCCGGCACCGCTGATCGCCTTTGCCGGAGGCATGTTGGAGCTGGTCAGCCGCTTCTCCGGCAAAAGACCGCTCCTGACCGCGGCGTACGGGCTCCTCAGCGGCTGGTACGCGTATTACGACAACGGCAAGAGCCGGCGTGAGTTCGGTCATGAGTACATCGCCGTGGAACGCACGATCGCTGACGGCTGGGAGTACTACCGGCAGCATTTTATTGACCGGGCTAAAAAATCAGCTCATTGAAAATATCGGAAACAACCGGGACCGCCAAATGGAAGATGCAAAGGATGCGTAAACCATGCAATTGTTTGCTTTTTCTGCTACAATAATTGTCATGCTCACCCGCCGCCTGTTTGTCCGATCTGTCATTATCGTGATGGCATTTTTACTCGCATGGCCGAATACGGCGCCCGCGGCCGCAGCCCCGGCCGGGAACGGCCAAAACCCTTCTTCTTCGTACTTCGTCCTGGACAACGGCTTGCAGGTGCTGCTCCAGGAAAAGCACGACCTGCCGTTGACGGCCATGACTCTCGCCGTCAATCTGGGCGTCAAGGATGAGACGGAAAACAGCAGCGGCTATACCCATCTGCTTGAGCATATGCTGCTTTTCGGATCCAGCGCCGAAGCGGGCAACGACACCAGCCTGGCCGAATTCCGCAGCCACGGCATCGCTGCCAACGCCCATACCGACCATGATCTGATGACATTCGAAGTGTCCTGCCCGGCAGCGGACAGCGCCTGGGCCTTGGCCGGCCTGCGCCAGACCGTTTTCAGCAACCGCATGGATGCCGTGCGGCTGGAAAAAGAGAAACGAATCATTCTCGAGGAAATATTGCAGCTGCGTGACAACCCCCAATACCTTGGCCGCTTGCTCCTGATGCAGCTGCTCTTTGCCGGCCATCCCTACGGCCGCGCTCCCTACGGCGACAAGAACGTCATCAGCAAGGCCAGTGTTGAGGATTTGCAGGCTTTTGGCAGGCGTTTTCTGCTTCCCGGCCGCTGCGCCCTGTCGATCATTGGAGATTTCGTACTGCCCGACATGGAAAAGCAGGTGCGCGCGGGCTGGAGCGTCCTGGAAAAAGGCGACGCGATTGCGGCGGACATTCCTCCCGCCGGACGTTTGAAAAAAAATGTGGAGCAACGGGTGGAACTCGACTTGAACGAGAGCCATCTGTTTCTCGGCTGGTGGGCCCCCGATTTCAACCATGAACACCGCCTGGCGCTGAGTTTGCTGACCTACGTTCTTGGCCGCGGCTTAAATCCCCTTCTGTACGCTGTCCTGGGCGGCGAAAGGCGTCTGGTGGAGCAGCTGGATATGAGCTATATTCCGATGGCTTACGGCGGCATGGTCGTTTTGCACCTGATCCTTGACGAGAAGAATATCTCCGGCGCCCGGAACGAATTGGCCAGGTTTTTAAGCCAGGCCGGTTCCTTCAACTTCAGCAAGGAAGATTATCAGACGCCGTATCAATCCCATGTTTTCGATTACCTGGAAAGCGCCAAGAATCAAATGACCTACGATGCGGGGAACTTCACCGAATCGGCGCTAAACCTGAGCAACGCCAGCGCCCGCTTCCTCTTGCTGAATCTTAAACCCAGCGAAGGCAGCTATCTGGAAAATGTCGAAAAAGTCGAATCATCCGACCTGCGCCGCGTCGCCGGCAAGTACTTGAGCGGTAAAAAAGTGGCGGCCCTGGCCATCGTGCCGCTGAAAAAGGGACCGCAATGAAATCCGCCGCTTTGACGCTGCTCCGCTCCCTGTGCCTGCTTGCCCTGGCAGGCGTAATTTGGGGACAGGATGGCCAATGGCAGCTCGGCCGCGAACCGCAGCGCTTGATTTTGACCAACGGCCTGACCGTCATTTCACAAACCGACGATTCCTCCGCGAATTCCGTCGTGCAGCTGTTTGTCAGGGGCGGCAGCCGTGACGACCCTGGTGCCGCCGGCAGCGGCTTGACTTATCTGACCATGCGCCTAGCCCTGGAGGTTCCCGATCAGACCAAGCTGCGGCAATTGATGAATTTCGGTTCGTCGTTTTCACTTCACGTCAGCAAAGACTATGCGCTAATCACCATCCGGGCCCTGAGCCGGCATTTGGAGCCGACACTGGAAATTTTGACCGCGATATTCAGGCAGCCGCTCTTCTCGGGCTTGCGCATCGACAGCATCAAGGAACAGATGCTGCACCTGCAAAAAAAGGAGGCCGCTGACCCGACAGAGCTGATGCGCTCGCTCACGGCCGAAAATTTCTTCGGCCGCCGCGGCTACGGCGCAGAGCTTTTCGGTGACGAGGCCTCGCTGGCAGCGATCGGCAAGAAAGATATCCAGGAGTTTTTCAACACGCACTTCGTGGCCGCCAACATGGTGGCGGTGATCATCAGCGACCAGGGCGAAGGTGCGCTCAAACCCATGTTGGACCGCTTCCTGGGTAGCTTGCCCGCCGGACAGAAATTGCCGCTCCAGCCGCCGCAGGCAGGCAAGGCGGCGCGGCCAGCCGTGACCGTCGCGCGCCAGTCGGTGCAGACCCTTGTCGCCTACGCCGTTTTACTGCCCGCGCTTGACCCGGAAAATTTTCTGCTGGCCTCACTGCTGGAGAACTGGCTGGGCAAGGGCATCGGCTGTAAATTATGGTCGCTACGCGATCAGAGCGACCTTACCTACGGCGTGAACGCGGAAGTGTTGCCGCAAAAGGACGCGATGCTCCTGAACGTTTTTATGAAAACCGAATCGGGCCGTGCCGATGAAGCCCAGAAAAATCTCCTGCAAATACTGAAAACGCTCCATGATAACGGGATCAGCGAAGAAGAATTGTCAACTGGCCGGGCGTACGCCCAAGCCGATTTCTGGCGCGAAAATGAGAGCCGTGAGCGCCGCGCCGCGACCCTGGCTTTCATGGAAGGCATGGGGCTTTCCTACCGATTGGCCGGCGATTTCCATGCGCGCCTGGGAGCGATCCAGCGTGACCGATTGAATAGGTTCATCCGGGAGTGGTTGGCCCCCGCGCGCTGGCTCCTTTTACAGATCGGCCCCCAGTGAACCGTGCCGGCAGAATATCCATGCCGCTGGGATTGCGGCGGGCTTGTTTTTGTCCTTCGCTTCAGGTATAAATAAAAATGGCAATAAAATATTTTTCACACGGCGCCTGCCGGGAAGTCACCGGCTCCAAGCATTTCCTGGAAATCGATGGCCGGCTGTTGCAGATCGACTGCGGCATGTTCCAGGGTCGGCGCGAGGAATCCTACCAGAAGAACAAGCAGTTGCCGTTCGATCCCAGAGCGGTGCAAGCCCTTATCCTGACCCACGCCCATTTCGACCACTCGGGTGCCCTGCCGATCCTGGTCAAGAACGGGTACAACGGCAATATCCACTCCACTTCCGCCAGCCGCGACATTGCCCAGATCATCCTCCTGGACAGCGCCTATATCCAGAAGAAGGACTTCGAGATCCTCCAGGAGAAGGCGGCCAAGTACCCTGAAAGGAAACTGACCGCCTATGAACCGCTGTACAGCGCCGAGGAGGCAATCCAACCCCTGCGCCATTTCGTCACCAGCGACTACAGCCGGCCGTTCCGCCCCCTGGACGGCGTGACCGCCGAATTCTACGACGCCGGCCACATCCTGGGCTCGGCCATGGTGCACCTGGCCATCGGCGACCGCCTGTGCATCGGTTTCAGCGGCGACCTCGGCCGCCGCGGCCTGCCGATCATCCGCGATCCCGAGATCATGCCGCCCATGGATTACCTGGTCTTGGAAGGGACCTACGGCAACCGCCTGCACAAGTCGATCGGCATGGCCGGCGAAGAGCTGGCCGATATCATCCGCAAAGCCCATTCCAGGCGTAGCAAGATCATCATCCCGGCTTTCACCATCGAACGCACTCAGGAGATCATTTACCTGATCCATGTCCTGCAGCAGGAAAAGAAGATCCCGGTTCTGCCCATATTCATCGATTCGCCCATGGCCGTCAACGCCACGGCCATTTTCAAGATCCACCCCGAATGCTTCGACAATGAGATGCTGGCGCGTTTCACCACGGCCAATATCGACCCTTTCGGGTTTGACAACATCCATTACGTGGTTTCCGCCCAGGAATCGAAGGAGATCAACAACTTTTCCGGCCCGGCCATTATCATCTCGGCCAGCGGCATGGCCGAATCGGGGCGCATCCTGCACCACCTGAGCCGGCATATCGAGAACCCGGACAATATCGTGGCCATCGTCGGCTTCATGGCCGAAAACACCTTGGGGCGGCGATTGGTGGAAAGGGCCCGCGAAATAAAAATTTTCGGCCGGGCTTACAAAGTAAAAGCCGAGATTGCCACTCTGAACGCCTTTTCAGCGCATGCCGACTACGCCGAAACCTGCTCGTGGCTGAAACAACACGATCTGAAGCGCCTGAAGAAGGTTTTTCTGGTGCACGGCGAGGATGATGGGCTGAACAACCTGCAGCATGAGCTCCTGGGCATCGGCATCCCCCAGGTGGAGATCGTCAACTATGGGGACAGCTACGAATTAGTCTGAAGCGCACTGAGAGCCTGCCATGGAGACCCTTAATTTTAACGGCATCACCTGCCAGGTGGTGCGCCGCGACAGTCGCAAGATCAGTATCGCCTTCCACAGCGGCCGCCTGCGCATCGTGCTGCCCCGCCACATCGACCCGCTGCCGATCATCGGCAAGCACAAGCAATGGATCTTGAAAAAGCACGAATGGTTCGAACGGCAGCGCCTCCTGGCCGGAAAGCTGTAGCTGGTCCGCCGCTCCAACCAGGAATTCCTCGACCTGGTCAGAAATTTGAGCGGCAGATATGGCGCGACGCTGGGGGTGAAGCCATCAGGGATCGGTTTCCGGAGAATGAGAAGCAAGTGGGGCAGCTGCAGCACCAAGGGCAAGGTTTCATTGAACACCTGGCTGCAAGCACTGCCCGACGAGCTGGTTGCCTTCATTGTCTTTCACGAGCTGGCCCATCTCAAGGTGCGCAACCACGGCCTCGAATTCAAGGCCCTTGTCAACAGGGAATTCCCCGATTTTCGCGAACTAGACAAAAAACTACGGCTTTTTAGCCTGAAAATCCTCTAAAAACGCTTCCTTGACAATTTGCCGTTAGATCGTTATACTTTTTGCCGATGGCAAAGGCGAAAAAAGAAAATTCCGAAAACAACGAATTGTCGCTGAAGAACGAAATATTGGCCATTCTTTCCCTGTTTTTGTCGTTTTTTCTGATTTTCAGCCTGGTCAGTTTCACCCCCCTCGACCCCAGTTTTTTCCGCCTGGCCCGCAGCCGCGTGGTGTATAATTTTGGCGGCCGGGTAGGAGCCGAATTGGCGGCGTTTTTATTCAACCTGTTCGGCATGGCTTCGGCGCTCTTTATTTTCGCCGCCTTGTTCTTGACCGCGTTCTTCGTCTTTAACCGCAGCATCCGCAATGCCGCCAGCAAGGGCATCGGCTACGTTCTCCTGCTACTCTCGTTAGCGGCATTGCTGGCCAATGTCCATCCCTGGATTTTTATCGCCGGCCAACCGGTCCATTCGGGAGGAATGACGGGTTTGCTGATCAATGATTTTTTTTGCGCCCAGATCAAGGGTTTCTTTTCGGCTCTGCTATTCATTTCGCTGCTGGCCATATCCCTGGTGCTGATCGCCAAGATATCGATCAAGAACGTGCTTGTATTTATCTGGGGAATCTCCAAAAAATCGGCCATCCAACTGGCCGCCTTTGTCAGCAGACGGGTGGAAAGGGTACGCAAGAAGAAAGACCGCCAAAAAGTTCAGCAAAAATACGTGTCCGAGGGTGATTACGTTTTCCAGGGGAAAAAGCCGCTTAAGGAAAGGGAGAGTGAACTCCCGTCCCGCCTGGAAAAAAAGTCCCAGATCAAAGTGCCCAGCAAATTCCCCGAGGAGACCGCCCTGTTTCCCGAATTGAAACAGGACCTGGCGCCCGACCCCCAATACCAGCCGCCCCCGTTGACCTACCTGGACGCCTCCAGCCAGAAGAGCCAGATCGATATCGAGGAGCTGGATGAAAAAAAGCAGGAATTGACGCTGCGGCTCCAGGAATTCAAGATTCACGGCGACATCGTCGAGTACACTCCCGGGCCGGTGATCACCACCTTCGAATTCGTCCCCGATGCCGGGGTCAAGGTCAAGGACGTGGCCAGCCTGACCGAGGACCTGGCCCTGGTGGTCAAGGCCCAATACGTGCGCATTGAGCGCATTCTGGGCAAGAAGGCCATCGGCATTGAAATCCCCAACAACAAGCGCGAGCTCATCCATTTGCGGGAATTGCTGGAAACGCCCCATTATCAGCATTCGGCTTCGCCGCTCACCCTGGCTCTCGGCAAAACCACCAGCGGCGACATTTTTATTTCCGATTTAAAGGACATGCCCCACTTGCTGATCGCCGGGGCCACCGGCAGCGGCAAGAGCGTGACCATTCATTCGATCATCCTGAGCATTCTGTACAAAGCTTCGCCGCAGACCGTAAAATTCATCCTCATCGATCCCAAGCGGATCGAGTTGGCCATATACAAC
>JAPKZM010000125.1 GCA_026393775.1 Candidatus Aminicenantota bacterium | reverse complement strand
GCTGGCGGTCGCGCTCCTTGTCCTCGCGGGTCAGCTCGTGCTTCTTGATCACGTTGTCCTGGTAATCCTGGCAGGAGGCTCCTGCGACCAGGCCGATCTGCACGTGCTCGTCCCATATCTGCTTATAGATATAAAAACACTTTTTCTTGTCCTGGAGCAGCGCTCCCGCCTCGATCATGCGCTGGAAATTCTCCTTGCCCTTGGCGTAGACCGCAGCGGAATAGAGATCGGTCCCGGGCGGCAGGTCGATTTCGGGCTTGCCGATATGCAGGAACGAATAGGGATTGTCCTTGGCCAGCTCATGCGCCTCTTCGGAACTGAGGACATCGTAAGGGGGGGCGGCGATTTTTTCAGCCAAATCCCTGCGCGGTCTCAGTCCCCGGAAAGGTTCAATCCGTGCCATGTTATCCTCCTCAGGCGAAACGCTATTTTATAAGATTGCGCCCCCGGCGTCAACAGCAGAGATTTCGATCTATCGTGATGCGTGATGCGTAATGCGTAACCGCAATCCCCGAAATATCAGTTTTCTGTTTCTTTCACATAACGCATAACGGAGTTCATTGAGCTCGTTCACGCATAACGTAGGATTGTAGTTGTTCAAAATATTTTGGGGGGCGTGTATTCCTTGTCCGGGTCCAGGCGCTGGACATAGGGGCCGTTCCACAGCGAAAGGAAGAGCTCGTCCAGAACGCGGGCGACGGCCGGCCGCCTCAGGACGACCTCGACGTTGCGCGACTTGAAAAAATAGTCATAGCCCCAGTTGCTTGTTCCCACCCAGCAGAGATCGTCGTCGATGCGCATGACCTTGGAATGGATGACGCGGGCGAAGGGGATGAAACCCCGCTGCGCCTGGGGGATGACGGCGAAGCGGATCTCGATGTTCGGCATGCGGGCCAGCTCGCGCAGTCCGTCGAGCTGCGGCCGCCACAGGTTCCAGTCAGAGACCAGAATGCGGATGTGTACGCCGCGGCCGGCCGCCCGGCGCAGTGCCTGGTCGATGAGAACGAATTGCCCGCCCTCCTTCCTTCCCTCCAGGCTGTACGAGAGGAGCTGGACGGTGACCCGGTTTTGCGCTTTGTCCAGCAGCCGGAGCAGCGTTTCCAGGGCGCCGTGGACGCCGGGCGGGTTAAACGGCGCCGGGCTGGCCACCAGGAAGGCGTCCGCCGCAAAACGCAGGGGCTGCCCGGAGGCCAATTCTTGATAAACGGTCTTGTCGCCGCCGCTGTACTGCCAATCAGCCGCGAAAATGCGCTCCAGGGCCGCGGCGAAAAGGGAACTGCGGATGCGTAAGCCGATCTCGTGAATTTGGGTCAGCGAGCGCCAGTCGAAATTCTGGCTGCCGACATAGGCTTCCCTGTTGTCGACGACGAAATACTTGGCGTGCAGCACTCCCCCGCTCAGCGGCTTCCAATCGAACAGGCGGACAGCGATCCCCGGCTGGCCGCTGAAACGGGCCAGGGTCTCCGGGTAGGTGGCGCTCATGCTCTTCTCGCACAGGATGCGCACCTGCACGCCGCGGCGGCCGGCGGCCAGGACGGCCTCGATCACCGCTTCGAGCGCTTCGCCTTTTTCCCCGGCCAGGTAGAACTCGGCGATATCGATGGAGGATTTCGCTCCGGTGATCATCTCCGGCCAGACGCGCGCGGCGGCGCGTGTCCCGGCGCCGGCAATCGTTGTTTCCACCGGCAGCGAGCTGACCACCTCGAATTCGGCGCCTGGAGCGAAACCGCCGCAAATGGCCCAGCCGAGGGCGAAGGCGGCCAGCTTCAGCAGGAGCAGCCGCTTCATTTTATCAATTTTCATTCGCTTTCTCCTGCAGCAATTCCGAAACGGCCACCGGGCCGCCCGGGCGGTTCTTGCCCCGGTAGCGCAAAAAGCGGCCGTCGTTCTTGCGGAACCAGTAATCACCGTGCCAGAAAATGGAGAGAAGCCCGCTCAACGAGATGCGCAAATGGATCGTCTCGACTTCCTTCCCTGCCAGGAGGATCTTTTCCCAGTCCTTGCGCGTCACCGTGAACTTGCCGATCTTCAGCTCGCCCGGCCCCTGGGTGCCGATGGAACGGAACTGGCGGCTCTCCTCACCGCTTAAGGCGAACGGCACCAGCCCCATCTGGAAGAGCTGGTTCCAGGGCGCGCCGCTGGCTGGGAATCGTTTATCCACTTTCTTGCCATTAAAACTTCCGGAAAGGACGATCTCATCGCCCTGAACCGCGGCGGCCAGCTCCATCTGCCGCGCCGGGTCGCTGAAAGTCCAGGCCAGGGTGGAAAGGTCGGCCGCGGTGCGGAAGGTCTGGCGGACGGCGCGGCCGTCGCTGCCCAGGCTCGCCAACTCGACGGCATAGCCTGGGGCAACGGGGGTGATGGCCAGGGTGTGGGTCACCGCCAGGTCGCCCTCGACCTCGCGGTAAGTCAGAGTCTCGGCACTAGTGGTCCCCGTCGAGGAGGCCGCAAGTAGGGAGAAAAAGGACAACAGCAGGGAGAATAAAAGGCAGAGCACCGGGATTCCTGCAGTTTTTTTCATTGCTCTCTTTTAGGATAGTATAAAATCGGACCGCAGGCAACATCGAAAAAAAAAGGGGCCCCGCGACCGGGACCCCTTGCCAAAAATCGTTATCCGATCAATACATCCCGCCGCCGCCCGGAGGCATGGCCGGCATGGATTCTTTCTCTTCCTTGATCTCGCAGACCAGACCCTGGGTGGTCAGCAGCAGGCCGGCGACCGATGCCGAATTCTGCAGGGCGATGCGCACCACCTTGGTGGGATCGATGATACCGGCCGCGATCATGTCGGTGAACTTTTCATTCAGGGCGTCAAATCCGTAGTTCTTGTTGCGGGCGCTGCGGATCTTTTCGACGATGACTCCCCCTTCAAAACCGGCATTGGCGGCGATCTGCTTCAGGGGCATTTCCAGAGACTTGGTCAGGATGTCGATGCCGAACTGCATGTCACCGTTCAGCTTGAATTTCTTCAAATTCTGGGCGCACTTGAGCAGGGCCACGCCGCCGCCGGGCACGATGCCTTCTTCAACAGCCGCTTTGGTGGCGTGCATGGCATCCTCGACCCGGGCTTTCTTTTCCTTCATCTCGGTTTCGGTGGCCGCGCCAACCTTGATGACGGCAACACCGCCGGAGAGCTTGGCCAGCCTTTCCTGGAGTTT
>JAPKZM010000216.1 GCA_026393775.1 Candidatus Aminicenantota bacterium | reverse complement strand
AGTTATAGGTCGCCTGGCTTTCGGAATCATATATCGCATCCGTGATTTCCCGCTGGTTGAAGGTTCGCGTTTCATCCCAGTAGTTGAGGACCATGGCCAGGCAGGCCGGGCCGCAATAATTTCTTTTCAGCCATTTTTCGAAAGGAACGCTCTGGATCAAATATCCCTTTTCAGGCTTGTGCTTCCGGTATTTGAACACCTGGGCGGGAAAGAGGCTGGTGGTGAGCAGGCCCAGGCCCGCGAGGAGCACCCAACTCCGTCTTGCAGCCTGGGCCTTAAGCCAAATCATGTTTGCAGTTTCCGGACTAAAATATTTTTCGACCCTGCAGCAGCCGTACGATCACAATCACCAAGGCGATGACCAAAAGAACGTGGACCAGGCTGCCGACGTGGAAGGCGAAAAATCCCAGAGCCCAAAGAACGACCAGGATGATTAAAATTGTCTCAAGCATGTTGACCTCCTTTTTCTTTTGCCTTTCCCGATCCTGCTCCCAGCCGTGGTTGGACGCGCATTGGACCAAGGAGAAGCTAACTATTGTGTAGCAATTATCATGCCAGATCTTTCCACAGCTTTGGAATGTCAGATAATCGATTTTCTCCCGGGAAAATAGCGGAATTCACTACACCTGTGAATGCAAAGGGCGGTTAGAAAAATTAATTTTTTCATGCTCAGCCTGAGAGATTGACCCGTAAAACAGGACAATTCCTGTTTTGCAGGACTTTTCCTGCCGAATGATCCAGTCTGGATATCCCAATGCCTGCCCGGTGCCGGAGACTTTGAAATTTGGGAATCTCTTTGAAGGTTGGATTGGCATTAAACATGCTTAAATTTTTATGATATGGAAAATTTAATGAAGATACAAAAAAGGCGAAACTTGTACCGGATAAAATGCAAATTCGCATTGCTGGCCATAGTCTGTTTCGCGGTTTTAATTAATGGCGGAACATACTCCTATGGCCACCAATTATCCGAAAGCAATGATCCTCCGCATCCGGGCTTCCAGCAAGCCCCGCAAGCTTCCAGCACAAATTTTTGTTTGTCTCCTTTTCAAACAGACAGCGGGAGCATGAATGAAGGCATTTCCGAATCCCTTACCCTATCCCCCCAACAACAGCCGTTCAGCGAAGCGCCCGTATGGTTGTGGGAGGATGACCCCGAGTACAATAAAAAATATTCATTGTGGGCAGTTGCTCTCAAGGTTATTTCGACGGATGTTTTTGTATGGGTGGTCGATCGGTTCGTTTTTAATTATCCTTTCTCACGCATAGGGCCTAAAACTTGGGGAAATAACTTGAAAACGGGCTGGGAATGGGATACCGACAGGTTGGGTATGAATTTTTTCTTTCACCCCTTTGCCGGAGGTGGTTATTTTAATTGCGCTCGCGCCGACGGGTATACCTACTTCGCGTCCGTGCCTTTTGCCTTTATGGGCAGTCTGCTGTGGGAATATTTCGGAGAAACAACGCGGCCAGCGTACAATGATATCATCAATACCACTGCCAGCGGAGCATTGTTTGGAGAAATCCTCTACAGGCTGAGTTCCAGTATCCTGGATGATCGAAAAACCGGGATGGAAAGATTTTTTCGGGAGTTCGCGGCTGCGATTCTCAGCCCGGGAAGAGCTTTAGGCAGGCTGATGCAGGGAAAGCTGACACGGATCACTCCGAGAGAGGTCTATCAGAAAGAACCGGTAAATATTACCCTGCTCACCGGGGCGCACTGGTTCAACAACAGAACAGACTTCGGCACGGGCGACAAGAGCGCTCTTTTCGGGATTCATCTTGATTATGGCGATCCGTTCGAGATACGCCCCCGGAAACCTTTTGATGTCTTCAAGTTTCGGATTGATCTCAGTTATGGAAAATATGTGTGGAAAAAATATCTGGACAATGTCATCGGCTATGGCCTTTTGTTCGGAAAAACCGTTCACTCCGGAAATCTGGAAATGTTATTCGGGGTATTTCAGCATTACAATTACTGGGACAACAAGATTTTCGAAATCAGCGCGCTGGGTTTTGGCGGCGGGATCATCGCCAAGTGGCGATTGTCCAAAAACTCCAATATTCAATCCGCATTCCATCTCGGGGTCGTTCCCCTCGGAGCCAGCAATTCACCCTATATCGACATTGTCGAAGAAGGGATTCATGTCCGCAATTATGATTATTCGGGAGGCGGGGAAGTCAAGTTTGAGGGCACTTTGAATCTCGGGAAAGTTGGGCAAGTGACGGCGATCTATTACCTGTACTTGCTTCATACTTATATCGGACCGTCCGGAGACAAGATCATCAGCATTTTCAAGCCCAGAATATCAGTCAGGCTTTTCAGCAATCTCAGCCTCGGCTTTGAATATTTGTATTACCACAAGGACGGCTCCTATCTGGACTTTCCCGATGTTCACAAGAGCAACAGTGAGCAGAGACTATACCTGATGCTGTATTTATGAATTCATGCCGAGTCTACATGACCGCGGCTGAATGACGCCGGCGGTGGTTGAGAACGACCAGGCGGCCGATAAGGTGGCCGAGGACGCCGCCCACCAGGCAATCCGAGAGCCAGTGCCTGCCCTCGGTCACCCGCGACAGAGCCACGCCAGTGGCCAGCGTATAGGCCAGGATTGGCACCCAGCCGCTTTCCCGGTATTGCATGGCCAAGACCGTGGCCAGGGTAAACGCCGTGATCGAATGTCCTCCGGGAAAGGAATCATATTTCCCATATTGTCCGGATCCGAATCGTTTGAAAAAGCCGATCGGACCAGACCAACGGTCGACCCCATCGGCGAATAACGGCCGCTGCCGCCCGGCCAGCCCCTTGAGGACCATGACCAGGATCCCGCTCTGCAGCATGGCGCTCGCAGCGAGGGTAGCCGTTTCGACGGCCTTGTCGTCCTTGGCAATCAGGCCGACGCAGAGGAATGCCGCGGCGGTTCCCCAAGCCCCATAGGTTCCCATGCCGGTGATGACCGGACTGGCGGCCCTGACCCAGGCGTGGCTGCTCCGATAATCCATAAACCCGCGGCGGATGGTTTCGTCGTTCCCGATCAGCAACCCGGTCAGGACCGCGAGACCCGCGATCGGCAGGATATCCCGGGTCCGGATATGGACCGGGTAGCTCCAGATCTCGCCGGCGTCATGGAGGAAATCATGCGACCAGGATCTGAACGTGAATTTTTCCGACGGCACCGGGGTTGATGGAAAAGGCGCCAGGCAGAACGCCGGGGCAGGAATCAGCTGAGCGGTTGGAGTCGTACAAATCGAGAGTAAGAAATCCTGCGCCGGATCATCCTCCGCTTCCTCGGACATTGGCGCCTGGGCGAACAACGAAAGCGGGAGGATGAGCAGGAGAAAAGCCGCGACCCACGTTTTTTGCTTCCCCATCAGTTATATCCTTGGTTCAAATTTTAAAATATAACCATGAACCCGTCAATGTGAAACTGTTCATATTGGAGCAATTTCAATACCATACTCTTTCCCGGCCGTTTCAAGTTTCCTGATTGACGGAATGATAGTTTTCCCCATGCGGAAATTGCCCCTTGGAACAGGACGATTCCTGTTTTGCAGGACATTTCCTACCGTGTTTTCCACCACCAATCACATACACTCTGTTTTTTAATGGGGAGAGCCTGGGTACGCTTATCGGTATGGGAGGGATTAAAAAATAGAGACGGAAATATCACAGGCGCTACCCACAGTGTTCTCCGGACTGCAAGCCGCAGCGCCGAAAGCTGCAAAGCCTGACCATTCCGCTTTAGTCATGAGTTCTTTGCGGAAATCGGTCCTCCGGTGCCCAGGTAAAATTCGCTTGGCACATAATATGCTTCATTTATTTTAAAAAGGGAGGATAAAACCGATGAATGAACTGATGAATAAAAAACACCAGGAAATGGTGATGTCGAGATTGACGGTATCGATGCTCATCGCCATCATCGTCACATTGTTGATGATCACCGGCTACTTGTTCGCGGCGGACATGGACGGGCAGATCGCGGCGGCCGCAGCCAAAACAGTCGCATGCAAAACCCGTCTCAAGGGCGATGACATCCGGGTCCGCTGCCAGGATGGCGTCGTCGCCCTGACCGGAACCATGGCCAGCGCACCCCATTCCCTATTGGCGGCCGAAACGGTTGCCGACCTGCCTGGAGTCACACGCGTGGCAAACCGCACGATCAGCGAATGATCATCATGGCAGGTTTCGCGCACCATCGTTGTGGAGAATAAAAGATGAAACCCGTGAAAAACAAATTCTTATCCATCAAAACCGGTGCCTTGCAGGACGCGATTCTCAACAGCGCCAATTTTTCGAGCATCGCCACCGACGAGAAAGGCGTCATTCAGATATTTAATGTCGGCGCCGAACGCATGCTGGGCTACGTGGCCGCCGACATCCTGAACAAGGTCACCCCGGCCGACATTTCCGACCCCCAGGAACTAATCGCGCGCGCCAAGGCGTTGAGCCTGGAACTGGCCGTTAAGATTTCGCCGGGGTTCGAGGCCCTGGTATTCAAGGCTTCGCGCGGCATCGAGGACATCTATGAATTGACCTATATCCGCAAAGACGGCAGCCGCTTCCCGGCCATCGTGTCGGTCACGGCGCTGCGTGACGATAAAAACGCCATCATCGGTTACCTGCTGATCGGCACGGACAACACCGCTCGCAAGCAGGCGGAACAGGCTCTACTCAACGCGGGAGCCTTGCAAAGCGCGATATTCAACAGCGCCAACTTCTCGAGCATTGCCACCGACGAGAAGGGTGTCATCCAGATCTTCAACGTGGGCGCCGAACGCATGCTGGGCTACACGGCCGCCGATGTGATGAACAAGATCACCCCGGCCGACATCTCCGACCCGCAGGAAGTGATCGCCCGCGCCAAGACGCTAAGCGCCGAGCTCGGGACCATGATCACACCGGGCTTCGAGGCATTGGTGTTCAAGGCTTCGCGCGGCATCGAGGACATTTACGAATTGACCTACATCCGTAAGGACGGCAGCCGTTTCCCGGCGGTCGTGTCGGTCACGGCGCTGCGCAATGCCCAAAACACCATCATCGGTTACCTGCTGATCGGCACCGACAATACCGCGCGCAAGCAGGTCGAAGAGCAACTGCGCTGGACCGAGGAGAGCTTCCGCCTGATGGTTGAGAGCGTCAGCGATTACGCCATTGTCATGCTGGATACGAGCGGGCGCGTGGTCAGCTGGAACAGCGGTGCGCAGCGACTCAAGGGCTACGTTGCCGATGAAATCATCGGCCAGCATTTCTCCCGGTTTTATCCGCGCCAAGATATCGATCGCGGTATACCGCAGCAGGCTCTGGACGTCGCGACCGCCAAGGGACGGTTCGAAGACGAGGGCTGGCGGGTGCGCAAGGACGGTTCGACCTTCTGGGCCAACGTGGTCTTTACGGCCATACGGGACCAGGAAGGCAACTTGCGCGGCTTCGCCAAGCTGACCCGGGACCTGACCGAGCGCCGAAGCGTGGAAGCGGAACTCACCGGTGCCAAGCTCTTGGCGGAAAAAGCCAACCTGGCCAAATCCGAATTCCTTTCCAGCATGAGCCATGAGCTGCGCAGCCCGCTCAACGCCATCCTCGGGTTTGCCCAGCTGCTGGAGTCCGATTCCCCGCCGCCGACGCCCGTCCAGAAAGATGCCATCGCCCAGATCCTCGGAGCGGGATGGCACCTCCTGAAACTGATCGACGAAATCCTCGATCTGACGAAGATCGAATCAAAGCAGGTACCATTATCGCGGGAGCCGGTGTCGCTGGCCGATGTCATGCTCGAATGCCAAGGCATGATAGAGCCGCAGGCACTGCAGCGCGCCATCCAAATGACCTTCCCTCGCTTCGACAAACCATGTTTCGTCCTGGCTGACCGGATCCGGGTAAAGCAGGTTCTCCTCAACCTTCTTTCCAACGCCATTAAATACAATTCCAAAGGGGGAACGGTCGAGGTGGCATACGCCGAGAGTACCACGCCGGGACTCATCCGCGTCAGCGTCAAGGATACCGGCGCGGGACTTTCCCCGGAACAACAGGCGCAGCTGTTCCAGGCATTCAACCGCCTCGGACAGGAAGGCGGCGGCGAGGAAGGGACCGGCATCGGCCTCTTGGTGGCCAAGCGGCTGGTCGAGCTGATGGGGGGCGTCATAGGCGTGGAAAGCACCGTCGGGGCGGGCAGCGTGTTCTGGTTCGAACTCAGCGCCTGCGCCGAGCCGCAGCTTTCCCTGGAAGGAGGCGAGCCTGAAGCTTTGACGCTTCCACCGGCGCCCCACGGAGCCGGGCTGCACACCCTGCTCTATATAGAGGACAACCCGGCCAACATGAAGCTGGTCGAGCAGATCATCGCGCGCCACCCCGATATTATGCTGCTAAAAGCAACGAACGGGAATAGCGGCATCGAAACGGCGCGCCTATCCCAGCCGAACGTGATCCTGATGGACATCAACCTGCCCGGCATCAACGGCTTCGAAGCCCTGGAGTTCCTGCGCGCCGACCCAGCCACCGCGCACATCCCCGTCATTGCCATCAGTGCAAATGCCATGCCGCGTGATATCGAGAGGGGCCTGAAAGCAGGGTTCTTCCGCTATATCATCAAGCCCATCAAGATCAAAGAGTTCATGGCGGCGCTGGATATGGCGCTGGAATTTGCAGAAAAAAAATCTTTTAAAACCAAATAAAGCACTAAGAATTCAATGATAAATTCATCTGATATTCTTCATAGCAAAGTCCTGATCGTCGATGATCAGAAAGTCAATGTGCTTCTGCTCGAGCGTATGTTGCGCGGCGCCGGCTATACTTCCATCACGTCCACGATGGATGCGGGCGGGGTCTTTGGGCTCCACCTGAAGAACAACTACGACTTGATCCTGCTCGATCTGCAGATGCCCGGCATGGATGGATTCCAGGTAATGGAAGAGCTCAAAAAAATTGACCCGGACGGCTACCTGCCGGTGCTGGTCATCACCGCCCAACCGGCTCACAAGCTGCGCGCGCTCCAGGCCGGCGCCAAGGATTTCATCAGCAAGCCCTTCGAACTGGCCGAAGTGCTGGCACGCGTTCGCAACCTGCTGGAAGTGCGCCTGTTGCACAAGGAATTGCATGAATACAACAATGTGCTGGAAAAACTGGTGCGCGAAAGGACCGCCGATCTTCAGGAAAAGCCGCGAGCTGGCCCAGATGCTCGGCCTGGATGAAGAGTTGATCAACAAGATCTTTATGACGAGCCCGATGCACGATATCGGCAAAATAGGCATTCCCGACCATATCCTGCTCAAGCCGGGCGGCCTCACGGCGGATGAGTGGGAGATCATGAAGGAGCATACATCGATGGGGGCGAAGATCCTCGGCATCAGCAAGTCACCCTATCTCAAGACGGGCGCCGAGATCGCGCTCAATCACCATGAACGCTGGGACGGGGAAGGTTACCCGCATGGCAAACGCGGTAAGGATATTCCTCTGGCGGCGCGCATTGTTAATATTTGCGACATCTACGATGCCCTCAGAAGCAAGCGGCCCTACAAACCCGCGATCGACCATCCGCGGACCATGGAAATCATTACCTGCGGCAATAGCCGCAATCAACCGGAGCAATTCGACCCGGTTATTTTTACTTTGTTCAGGCAAAACCACCAATCATTCCGGGATATCTTCGCGGCCTACCTGGTGTAAACATTGAGAATGCGGCAAATGGACTCAATCAGGATCATTCGAGACATGGGGAAAGACGGAGCCGAGCCGTTGGAGTTTTTTTCATGCCCAGACGGAGAAATTCGGAGCGTTCAAGGATATTGAAGCCAGCAAGGATGCTTTCTATAACTTGCAGAAAGCGGCCGGGTGATCGCAACGAAATAGAAATCCTACTCTGCCCGAATGAATAACCTCTATATTGAGACGATGATCGCCCGCCGGGCGGTATATAGAGTTAAAAGACGACAATCAGGCCGATAACCGCAAAAACGATAAGCACGACCAGGAGGATATCACTTGTGGATATATTTCCTCCCCCGGCGTCTTGAGCCGTGATCACGTCTTGCGCGCCGATCACGAGCTGATCGGCCGTCCCCGCCTGCTGTCCCGCCGCTTTTTCGACGGCCATGGCATAGGAAGA
>JAPKZM010000320.1 GCA_026393775.1 Candidatus Aminicenantota bacterium | reverse complement strand
ATCCTGGGTTTTGACCGCGGCTACCGCATCAGCGACGAATCGGCGCTGGGCTCGCTCAGCCGGGAAGTGATCAGCGACAACCTGAGTTGGTGGTCGGGCGACCATTGCGTCGATCCCAGGAAAGTCCCGGCCTCGTTCATCTCCAGCTTCAAGATCCAGAAATCCGTACCCGACATGCAGGACGTGGCTCCCACGATTTTGAAATATTTCGGCATCGCCACCCCGGTCTCCATGACCGGGAAGGCCATCATTTAGGAGAAAACCATGGCAAGCAAAGTCAAATTGAGCAAGGAAGCCGATCAGAAAGCCGAGGCGATCATCGCCTTTCACGGTTATTCTTCCCTGGACGAACTGGTGGAAGACCTGATCAACAAGGAGTACGAGAAGATCAAGAGCGGAGACAACAAGGAAGAACTGGCCAGCAAGCTGAGCGGCCTGGGCTACATTTCCTGAATGGCGCAACAGGTCAACTATTTCCTGACCAAGGCTTGCGACCTCCTGCTGGCTCCCTTTGCCAAGCTCCCCCCCTTCTGGGGCATTCTTTTTCTCAGCCTGCTGACCTCCCTATTCGTCCTGGCCGTCTACCGCTCCGTTTCCAACCCCGCCAAAGTCAAGGAAACCAAGAACCGCATCAAGGCCCACATTCTGGCCATCCGCCTTTACCGGGACTTCTGGAGGACGATCCTCGCCTCTTTCTTCAAAAGCCTGTATTACACCGGCAAATACTTTTTGCTGAATCTGCTGCCCCTGCTGCTGGTTCTCCCCTTGCTGTTCCTGCTGTTCGTCCAGATGGATATCCGCTACGGCCTGCGCCCCTTTCGCCCCGGCGAGAGCATTGCGGTCAAAGCCCGCTTCAGCGGCGACATCGGCTCCGTGGAAGCCTCGGTCGCGCCCAGCGCCCATTACCGGACGACCATGAACCCGGTCTACATTCCCGCCTTACGCGAGATCGACTGGAAACTGAAAGCAGGCGAAGCGGGCAGCACCGCCATCGATTTACGCATCGACGGCGCCGCGGTCGAGAAGAGCCTCGTCATCGGCGACAAGTTGCTTGCGCTGTCCAACACAAAGCTGGCCTCGTCTTCCATGGCGCACTTCATCTACCCGGCCGAGAAGCTGCTGGCTCCGGGCACGCGCCTGGTCTCCGTCGCCATCCACTACCCGGCCCGCAGCATTTCTTTCCTGGGTTTCAAGACCCACTGGCTGGTCTATTACCTGGCCCTGACCATGATCATCGCCCTGGCGTTGAAAAAAAAGTTCGGGGTCGAGTTCTAAATCCCCCTCGGGGCGGTTCCCCTCGGGGACGCGACCCCTACGGGGACTGCATGTCCCGCAGGGAATGCGCCCCCTTGTGGGGTCGCAGTAACTTTTCCTGTCGGGATTGCGTAAAATTGCTTTTAGGAGGACCGATGAAAAAAATCGTTTTCATCATGATGGTTGGACTGCTCCTTTCGCCGCTGCGCGGCGCTCAAGCACAGAAAGAAACGAAACCCGATTTTCTCAAGAACCTGCAGCTGGTGGAAAAAACGGAAGCGATCGCGGCGCGCCAGCAAGCGGGGTTCGACAGCATCACGGCCAAGGACATGATGGCCATGCTGGCTTTCCTTTCGTCGGACAACCTCGAAGGCCGGGAGATCGGCAGCCGCGGCTATAACACGGCGGCCGAATATGCCATTTCGCTCTTTTCCCTCTGGGGCCTCCAGCCCGGCGGCGACGCCATGAAAACCCCAGCCGGCCAGATGCAATCAATGGCCAGCAATGTGCCGCCGGTCCACCGAGGGGACGCCGCCCAAAGCGTTGGGCCGGCAGCGCGGGGCTTCCTGCAGGAATTCGAGCTCAAGGAAGCGCTCGAATCGACCGCCGGCGCCAGCCTGCAAACCGTCCGCCCCGGCATGGCCCGACGCACCCAGGCGTTTTCCCAGGGGGTGGATTTCATCTTTTCCTCCAACCTGCCCGTGGAGATCATCGCCCCGATTGTGTTCGCCGGCTACGGCATCAGTGAAAAGAGCGTCGCCTACGACGACCTGGCCGCTGTCAACGTCAAGGACAAGATCGTCATGATCCTTTCGGAAGCTCCGGGCAAGGAAGACAATGCTTCGCCGTTCCAAAAAAAGGAGCTCAAGGAAAAATATTTCCCGGCCATGCCGGCCAGGCGCGGCGGCGGCGCCGACCTGGCCAAGACCTCGGACATCTTCAAGCGCGGCGCCCTGGCCGTTTTGATCGTGAATAATTCCATCGCCGAGGGCGGCGATGTCTATCGCGACATCCTCGCCCAGCAGCAGATCCATGACGACAAACCCATCCTGCCCGACACTCGCAAGCGGCTGCTGCTCCCCGGCAGCAAGGCGCTGCCCTGGGAAGACCGTACCGTCATCCGCATCTCCCGGGACATGGCCAACGCCATCCTGGCCAACGCCAATGAAACGGTCGAAATTCTGCAAAAAAAGATCGTGGCCAAATACAAACCGCACTCGCTGATCATCCCGGGCGCCAGCCTGCAGATCACCAACCAGGTCCGCTACGGACTGCTGAAAAGCGCCAACGTCGTCGGCATCATCGAGGGCAGCGACCCGCAGCTGAAAAGCCAGGCCGTGGTCATCGGCGGCCATCTCGACCACCTCGGCCGCAGGGGAGAGTACGTCTACAACGGCGCCGAGGACAACGGTTCGGGCGTCACGGGGGTCTTGGCCATCGCCCGCGCCCTGGCCCTCAACTCCGAAAAACCCAAGCGCAGCGTGGTCTTCTGCCTCTGGACCGGCGAGGAGGAGGGATTGTTCGGTTCGCGCTATTACGTGGAACATCCCGCGTTTCCCTTGGACAACACCGTCGCCTATCTCAACCTGGACATGATCGCCCAGCCCTGGAACGAAGCCGGGCTGCGCCGGATGACGCGCATGCTGAACGTCGAGGACCCCGAGGCGCTGCTGAAAAAGATCAAGCCGGAAAACTTCCTGCTCCTTTCCTATGCGAACGAATCGACGGACCTGAGAAACGCCATGAGCGAGGCCAACCGCTATGTCGGCTTCGACATCCTCTACCGTGAAGCGCCCAAGAACCTGGACCGCATGATGGGCGGCAGCGACCACGCCGCTTTCGCCCTGGCCGGCAAGCCCTGGGTTTTCGTCATGAGCGGCATGAGCGACGCCTATCACACGCCGGCCGACAGCCTGGAAAAATTCAACGGCGAAACCCTGGCCAAGATCAGCCGCCTGGTCTACCTGACGGCGTTCCTGCTGGCCGACAAATAGGCTACCAGATGAACGGAATCAGCCTCTTTGCCCGCGCGCTGTAGTCTGAATATTTTTCCCCGAATTGGGCAAGCAGCACGGCTTCTTCAATTCTGATTCTGCTGAGAAAGGCAAAAAGGATAGGCAGGAAAATAATGATGAACGCCAGCCAGTTGGCGAAAAACAGCGCCAGGCCGAAAAAAGAAAGCAGGCTGCCGCTATAGGCCGGATGGCGAAGGAAACGGTACACCCCCTTGTCGATGATCGCATGATTTTCGCGAATCGCCACATCCACAGTGAAATATCGCCGCAAGGTGAGAATGGCGATCCAGCGCAGAATTAACCCGGACACGACAAAACACAATCCCGCATAGGTGGATGCGGGGAAGGCGGCGCGGATAAAACCCGGCCCCCACAAAGCAACGGCAATACCAACCGTGATGCTGAGGCAGATAGTAACCCATAAAAACAAAAGGGACGATTTATCTTTTGCCTTATCCTTGCCGGTTGAACGCAGGATAAGGGCAAGAATGATTTCAGATGCCACCCATGCTACCGAGACTATACGGAATATGGCAGATATGGACATAACCTCCTCCTTTGCAAAACAGTTGCCAGAAAGCGGTTTCGAGCGCGGGTTTACTTACTGACCCGCTCGATGTAGGAGCCGTCGCGGGTGTCGATCTTGATGACCGTGCCCACTTCGATGAACGGCGGCACCGTCACCTCAAGGCCGCCCTCGAGCTTGGCCGGCTTGTAGGAAGCCTGGACCGTCGAGCCCTTCATGTTCTTCTCGGTCTCGACCACCACGAACTCCATGGAGAGGGGCGGCACGATGTTGATCGGCTTGCCTTGGAAGAACTCCATCTGGTAGATTTCGTTCTCCTTCAGGTAAAAGACGTTGTCGCCGATGAACTCCTCGTCCAGGCCGAGCTGGTCGTAGGTCGTCGTGTCCATGAAGATGTAATGGGTGCCGTCGTTGTAGGAATAGGTGACCTCTTTCGTCTCCAGGGTCACCTTTTCCACCCGGTCGGAAGAACCGAAGCGGAACGGCGAGCGCACGTTGCTTTCCAGGTCGCGCATTTTGACGTGGATGGTCGATTTGTAGCGCCCGGGGGTGACATGGTCCATCTCCTCGACGCGATACAGTTTATTGTCCATCAGAATAATCATTCCCCTTCTGATCTGGGTGGCGTTAATCATAGTTACCTCCGTCGATGAACGCATTGATCTGTCCGCGGTCGTTGCTGCGGGCATAGAATAAAGTGGCATTGCTTTCATGCAGGAAAAAGTATCCGCCGGGGGAATTACCCGCCAAGAAGGCGCGTCCGTTGTTCCGGCCGGCGCGGAAGGCGGGCTTGAATTTCTTTTCCAGGAAGCTCCTGAAAGCGGCGGTAAAACGGGCGCAATCCTGCGCCGTGTCCCAGTGCGCTTCCCAGAGCAGCAGGGCGGAACCGTTGCTGCGGTAGATGACATAGGCATCCCCGTTCCAGCCGGCCGCGGCGTCGCTGATTTCAGTGCCCTCGGCCAGAAGCACGTTCAGAAAATATTCGCCGACCACCCCGGCGTGGACCTCTTGCCAGGACGTCGGCCGGTAGTCGATGCGCACGGCCAGCGGCTTTTCCTGGCTGAAATACTTCTCCGGGTGCAGGATCTGTTCGGACGACTGCGGTGGCTGGTTCAGGACCTGGTTCAAACCCTTCCATTTCCTTTTATTGAAAACGTCGCGGCTGAACTTCAACCCGTCCAGGTAAGGCATGAGCAGTTGGAACTTGACGATGGCCGGCGCGTCGCCGAGCGAGGAAGCCCCGGCCAGCGCCGAAAAAGCCAGTACGTTGTCGGGGCTGAACGCTTCGCCGATCAAATCGGGGTCGAAGCCGAGCTGGCGGATCATGACCCAGGTGGCGTCGCCCTCGATCGCCGCCAGGACCGCCAACTTGCGGTCGTCGTAGTCGGAATAGTCCCCCAGAAGCCGGGCCAGGTGGAAATGCTGGTCTTGGATGGCATGGCGCAGTTCATGGGCCAGGGCGGGCGTATTGAGCATGTCCAGGTTGCGGAATTCCTCGATGGCCAGCAGCTCCTTGGTTTTTTCATTGTACATGCCGCCGACGTTTTCCAGGATGATCTTCTTGCGCATGGGTTTGAGGGTTATCTTCTCGGCCGTAAAACCCATCAGGTAAAAAAACTCGCTCTCTTTGCCCGCCAGTTCTTCGGGATAATCGCTGTCGAACAGCCGTTCGATATAGCTTTTCATCTGGGCGCGGTCCAGGTAGCGGACCGGGACGTCGCTGGTGAAGTCGAGGCGGCCGATCTCGACGACCGATTTCTTCAGCTCGGCGACGGACGAAGTCTGCCCGCATAGAAAAAAGCCGCTTGAAAAAAAGACCGCCGCCAGTAAAAAAAAACGAGTTTTCATCGGCTACTTTATATCACATCCGGGGCCGGTATGACAAGGGGGAACGCGGTCGGGGCATGGCCCTGGATGGTAGTCCGCGACCATGCCGCGGCCCGGACCTGATCATGTTACTCCTTGGCGCCGGCAAACGCCCGCTGCGCGATTTTATTGCTTGCAGCCGGGCGGGCCTACTCGATCTTGCCGATGGCGGCAAAAGGCCAGTAGCGGAAAAAGGCCTTGCCGAAAATGTATTTCTGCGGCACCAGGCCGAACTGGCGCGAATCGAGGCTGATGCGGCGATTATCGCCCATGACAAAAAACATGCCGTGCGGGATGAGCAGCGCCTTCATGTCGCCCGGCGCTCTCATGGCCTCCGGGTTATCGCTTTGCCAGGGCTGCTTGAGCGGCTTATCGTTGATGTAGACTTCGCCGGCGCGGATCTCGATGATCTCCTCGGGCAGGCCGATGATGCGCTTGACCAGCGACTTGTCGGGCTCGTCGGGCCTGAACAGCACTACGATATCGAAACGACGCAGATGGTCCTTGTTGATGCCCAGCTTGGAGATCAGGATGCGCTCCTGGTCGCGGAGCAACGGCTCCATGGAACCGCCATCGACCTTGTAGGCCGAAACCACGTAGTTGATCAGGAAGAATGAGATCAACGCCGCCAGCAGGATATCGATGACCACGTATTTGAAGAAATGTTTAAGGCTCTTGGCTGCCATGATGAGCGCATTCTAAGTGAAAGATTCTTCCAAGTCAAGGCAGGCTTGACCGGTGGACGAATTCATCTTATAATGGCGCCCTGGGCGATTAACTCAGCGGCTAGAGTACTACCTTCACACGGTAGGAGTCAGAGGTTCAAATCCTCTATCGCCCATTTAAAACATGAACCCGTCACTTTTCCGTCCCAGGCGGTTCGCCCTGCCGCCATCTTTGGTCCTGGTCCCCTATTTCTCGCAAAAGTCCCTTTTCACTTCCCTGCAAAAACAAGCCTTGCGCCAGCAGGACTTCCTGCATTCGTCCTTGCTCTGGTTCGAAAATATGGCGCTGATCAGCGGCTTTCTCGGCTATCCCCACCTGCTCACCCTGTTGGCTCTGGTCGACGGCCTGCCCGACAAGGAGATATATTTCCTGGGCTCGGCCGGGGCGGTCCAGCCTAAATTCAGGGAGCCGGCCGCGCTGCAGGTGGGCGAGATCCGGCCCGGCTCGATTTTCAAGCGTTTTTCCCGCTCGCGCTCGCTGTCGCTCAAGGTCTTCCGCGACGCCCCGGCACGGTTCCCGGTGGTCAGCGGCGTCAGTGTCGATATCATCCAGCGCGAGACCCCGGGATGGCTGGCAACGCAGCGATCGCTGCGCACCGACATCGTGGAAATGGAATTATTCCCTTTGCGCTGCTTCCTGCGCAGACCATTCCACGCCCTGGTGGTGCTCAGCGACCGGGTCGAGCCGACGGGGATCCGCCCCTTCGTTGAAAAGCAAAAGTTCCAGCGCGAATTCGCGGCCGCCTTCGCTTATATCGTTAGCCGCATCGACCATGGCTAAAGCTGCGAAGATCGGCCAGAATTTCCTGCACGACAAGAACATCGCCAGCAAAATAATCGATGTTTTTTTGCCGCAGGCGCCAGGGCCGGTGCTGGAGATCGGAGCGGGGCCGGGGATACTGAGCGGGCTGCTGCTGGAAAAAATACCGCCAGAGCGGATCACCCTGGTGGAGATCGATCCTTTCCTGGCCCGGGAGCTCCGCGAACGTTTCGGCGCCCGGACACAGGTCCTGGAAAAAGATATTCTGGAGACCGATCTGGCTGGCCTATACCCTGAGGGACAGGTCGCCATCATCGGCAATTTACCCTACTATATTTCCAAGGAACTGTTGGACTGGTTCATCGCCCAGCGCGCCAGAATTGGCGCAGCGGTCGTGATGCTGCAGCGGGACTTCGTCGACAAGCTGCTCTCGGCGGAGAACCAAAAAAAATACAACGCCCAGTCGATCGTTTTCCAGACATTCTTCCAGACCCGCCGCTGTTTCAACGTGCCGGCGGGCGCTTTCCAGCCGGCCCCGAAGGTCACCTCGACCGTTCTTGCCATCCGCCCCAACCTTTCACCGTTCCTTCCGGCCGCCGCTGAATTTTACCCCTTCGTCAGGCTGTGCTTCGGCGAACGCCGCAAAACACTCCTCAACAACCTGGCACCCCATTTCGAAAAACAGGAACTGGCGGCCGCCGCCGGTGCCTGCGGAATTCCCGACCGGGCCCGCGCCGAGCAGCTGCCGGCGGAGCGTTTTGCAGCGCTATTCGCGGCCTTGAAAAAAAGCGCGCCGGATCGCCGTCCATGAGAATCCGCGGCCTTTGCCTCGCCCTCGCGCTGATTGCCCGGCTGGGCGGCGCACTGTTCGCGACGGAAACGGAATGGAAGCAGCAGCTCAGCGCCTGGTTCTCGTTGAACGACGACAAGCCCTCCATCCCGCGCTTGGCGCTGCGCTACGAGCCCGACCTTTCCCTGGCCGTTGCCCTGGGCAAGGATTGGAAGCTGGACAGCGAGTTGTCCCTTGACCTGTCCGCAACGGGCGTGGCCCCCTCCTGGAGGTCTCCGGACATCGATGGCGCCATCAAGCCCTATCGCCTGTGGCTGCGCTTGTCGTCATCCCGGTTCGAAGCGCGGCTGGGACTGCAGAAGATCAATTTCGGATCAGCGACTCTGATACGCCCGCTGATGTGGTTCGACAGCCTCGATCCCCGCGACCCGCTGCAGGTCAGCGAAGGCGTCTACGGGCTGCTGCTGCGCTACTATTTTAAAAGCAACGCCAATATCTGGCTCTGGGGGCTCTACGGCAATAACGAGGCCAAGGGCTGGGAAACGCTACCGACGGCAAGGCGCACGCCGGAATTCGGCGCCCGGTTCCAGGCGCCGCTGTTTTCGGGCGAAGCCGGACTGACGGTTCATCAACGCTGCCTGGATCCCGGCAGCGATGCCACGGCTTTCCGGCCAACTGAAAAGCGCTTCGCCCTGGACGGGAAATGGGACATCGGGGTCGGCCTCTGGGTCGAGACGGCCTTCGTCCACCGTGACGATCCGGCGACCGCGCTCGCTTGGCAGCGGTCGCTGACCGCCGGCATCGACTATACATTCAAGCTGGGGAACGGGCTCTACCTCCTGGCCGAGCAATTCTTTTCCGGATATACGCCGTCAATGTTCGGAAGCGGCGGCGACGCGACCGCGATATCGACCCTGCTCGTTCGCTACCCCATCGGCCTGCTGGACGGCCTGAACGCCATCGAATATTATGACTGGCAGACGCGGCGGCTGTACACCTTCGCCGGTTGGCGGCGGACAACCGACCACTGGCAGTTCAACCTGATGCTGTTCTGGAATCCCAGGTTGATGCAGACCGGCCGTGCGCCGTCGGGGAGCGCCATGTTCGGCGGCAGGGGCTTCCAGTTGATGGCCATATGCAACATTTAGTATAATGATTCATCGCGGAGGTGGCACATGACCGGCAACCATCTGATCCGGACGGAAAACCTGGTGAAGACGTACCCGATGGGATTGTCCCAGATTACGGCCCTGAACAACGTCAGCCTCGTTTTCGGGGCTGGCGAGTTCTCCGGTCTGGTCGGGCCGAGCGGTTCGGGAAAAACCACCCTGCTCAACATCATTGGCTCCCTGGACTCTCCCACCTCCGGCGGCGCCGAAGTGCTGGGGCGCCGGATCGAGAAGCTGTCTCACCGCGAAGCGGCCGAATTACGCAACCATTCCATCGGTTTCATTTTCCAGACCTTCAACCTCTTGCCGGTCTACACAGCCTATGAAAACGTGGAATTCCCGCTGCTGCTGCTGAAAACCCCGGCCGGGCAGCGAAAAAAAATGGTCATGGAGGCCCTGGAGTGGGTCGGGCTGGCTGACCGGGGGCGCTCGCGGCCGTCGCAGCTGTCGGGCGGGGAAAGCCAGCGCATCGCCATCGCCCGGGCCATGGTCAAGCGTCCGCCGCTGCTTCTGGCCGACGAACCCACGGCCAACCTGGACGCCGAGAATTCCCACCACATCCTGCAGACAATGGAAAAACTGAACCGCGAACTGGGCACCTCCTTCCTGTTTGCCACCCACGACGAAAAGGTGATCGGCTACCTGCGGCGCAAGATCACGTTGGTCGACGGCCGGGTGGCGAAGGACGAGACATTCCCTTCCCCGGCCGGCAAGGGAGTCTAACCATGACGATCCTGCGCCTGGCCCTGCGCAATATCATCGGCACCGGCATCCGCGCCTGGCTCAACGCCCTGATCATCTCCATCGGCCTGGTGGCGGCGACATGGAACCAGGGGTTGGTGTCCGGCATGGACGAGCAGGCGGCCCAAGCTTCGCAGGCCATCGAGTACGGCGGCGGTCAATTCTGGCATGAGCGCTACGATCCCTACGATCCCTTGACCCTGGAGGACGCGCACGCGCCGCTGCCCCCCGCCCTGCAGGAGCTGGTGGATAACAAAAAAGCGACCGCCATCCTGGTGGTCCAGGGAAGCATTTACCCGCACGGCCGCATGCGCTCATTGCTGCTCAAGGGCATCGACCCCGGCCAGGGGATACTGAACTTCGCGACCGCTTCCCTTGCCGACAATGCCGCAGCGGAACTGCCGATCCTGATCGGCGAACGCATGGCCCGGGCGATCGGTCTCACTTCTGGCGAGGTGATCACGCTGCGCTGGCGCGAGCCGAGGGGGGCCTTCAACGCCCAGGACGCCACGGTCACCCACATCATGAAGACCACCGTTTCCACCATCGACAACAACCAGGTCTGGCTGCCGCTGGCGAAGCTGCAGGCCATGGCGCGCCTGCCGGGCCAGGCGACCCTGGTGGTGCTGGCTCCGGGAACGCCGCCCCCCGGTTCGCTGCCGGGGTGGATTTTCCGCGACAGCGACTACCTGATGCGTGACCTGCGCGAGCTGGTCAAAACCAAGAGTTACGGCCGCGTCGTCTTCCTGATTATTTTCCTGTCGCTGGGCATGCTGGCCATTTTCGACACCCAGGTGCTGGCCATCTTCCGCCGCCGCCGCGAGATCGGCACCCTGGTCGCCCTGGGCTTCACCCGCGGCCAGGTCATCCGCCTCTTCACCCTGGAGGGCGCCCTGCACGGAGTTTTGGCCGTGATCCTGGGAGCATTGTACGGCCTGCCGCTGCTCTGGTTGCAGGCCCGGGCCGGCTTTGCCGTTCCCGCCGGCACCGAGGACATGGGGATTTCAATCGGCGAAAGAATATACCCGGTCTACAGCGCCGGACTCACCTTCAGCATCATCCTGATCGCCATGGTGGTAACGACCATCGTCAGCATCATGCCCACGCGGCGCATCGCCCGCCTGAAGCCCACCGACGCCCTGCGCGGGAGGATGTCATGATCCGCTTCCTCAGCCTGGGACTGTGGCGCGACCGCTCACGGAGTTTGTTCCCGCTCCTGACCGTGATCTTCGGCGTCATGCTGACCGTCGTCCTTTTTTCCTGGATCAAGGGTTTCGAGGACAACTTCCTGCAGACCAACGCCCGCCTCGGCTCCGGTCATGTCGCGATCATGAGCCGGGCCTACGCGGCCGAAGCCGACCAGCTGCCCAACGACCTGGCCTTGACCGGGGTTGGGGGAATCCTGGAGCGTTTGCGCCGCGATTTTCCCGCTTTCGCCTGGACGCCGCGCATTCACTTCGCCGGCCTGCTGGACGTTCCCGACAAAAAGGGGGAAACCCGCGCCCAGGGGCCGGTGGGCGGCCTGGCGTTTGACCTGTTCTCCACCGCGTCGCCTGAGAAGTCCATCCTGAACCTCGAACTGGCGCTGGTCAGAGGCGTCCTGCCGCAAAAAAAAGGCGAAGTCCTGCTGGCGGACGAATTCGCCGCCAACCTGGGGATCGGTCCCGGCGCGACCGTCACCCTGATTGCCAGCACCATGTACGGCGGCATGGCCACGGCCAACTTCACCGTCGCCGGCACCTTCCGCTTCGGTGCGCCGGCCATGGATCGCAGCATGATGATCGCCGATATATCCACGATCCGCGCCCTGCTGGATATGGATGACGCCGCTGGCGAGATCGTCGGTTTCTTTCGTGCCGGGTTCTATGACAGGGAAAAAGCCGAGCGGGAAAGCGAACGTTTCAATAACTTGTACCACGCATCAACGGATCCCTTCGCCCCGCAGATGGCCACCCTGCTGCATTTGAGCGGCATGAGCCAGTTGCTAGGCTGGATGGACGCCATGTTGGGCGCGATTGTGGCCATCTTCCTGACCGCCATGTTCATCGTGCTTTGGAACACCGGCCTGATGGGCAACATCCGCCGCTACGGCGAGACCGGCGTGCGCCTGGCCCTGGGCGAGACCAAGGGCCACGTGTACCGCTCCATGATTTCGGAGGCGGCCATTGTCGGCCTGATCGGATCCATCATCGGCACCACCCTCGGCTTGGCTCTGGCGTTCTACGTCCAAAAGCACGGCTTCGACTTCAGCGGCATGATGAGGAACGCCTCCATGCTGATGACGACCCGTTTTCACGCCCGCGTGACCGGAACGGCGTTCTACATCGGCTTCATCCCGGGCGTTGCCGCCACCGTGCTCGGCGCGGCCACGGCGGGCCGGGCGATATACAAACGACAGACATCGCGGCTGCTCAAGGAGCTGGAAGCATGAAAAAACCGGCAGCACTGTTCCTCCCTTTCATTGGTCTCGCTCTGGCCGTTGGTGCGCTTCTGCCCGGGGCGCAGGCGGCGAACGCCGAAGGCATCCTGAAGAAGATCGACGAAAACCGGGTCTCGGGCAACAAGGTCATCATATCGGAGATGATCATCCACGGCCGCCGCGGCAGCCGCACCCTGCGTGTCAAGTCCTGGATCCAGGGGACGGATAAGTCGTTCTCCGAGTACCTGGACCCGCCGCGCGAGCAGGGGACGAAGATGCTGAAGCTGGGTGATCAGCTGTGGACCTATTACCCGGCCAGCGACCGCATCATCCTTATCGCCGGCCACATGCTGCGCCAATCGGTCATGGGCTCCGACCTCTCCTACGAGGACATGCTGGAGGACCCAACCCTGCTGGGCAACCACGTTGCCACGATCAACGGCGAAGAAACACTTCTGGAACGCCCATGCTGGCTAATGAGCCTGGAAGCGAAAAAGGCGGACGCTGCGTATCCGCAGCGGCGGATCTGGGTGGATCGTGAGCGCTATACCGTCCTGAAGGAGGAGCGCTTCGCCCGCAGCGGCAAGCTGCTCAAGATCACCACGGTCGAGAGCGTGCGCCGACTGGGCGGCCGCTGGGTCCCCGACCGCGCGCGCTTCAAGGATGCGCTGAGCGAGGGAGAGGGGACCGAGTTCGTCATCCGCGACATCGAGTTCGATGCCGCCATCCCCGACTCCCTGTTCTCCAAAGCGTCGCTGCGCAAGTGACGCGGGCGCCCGCTTCCTTTTCAG
>JAPKZM010000088.1 GCA_026393775.1 Candidatus Aminicenantota bacterium | reverse complement strand
AAGGGGATCGTTACAAAGCCAGGAGTATAGGGGCCAAAACCATCACGGTAGAGAGGCTCCGTGGAAAAGGTGATGATGGTAATGGTGCGCCCGTGAAAGTTGTTGCTACAGGTGATGATCTCTGCCTGTTCATCTGGCACACCCTTCACCTCGTAGGCCCATCGGCGAGCAGCTTTCAGCGCTGTCTCGACTGCCTCCGCGCCGGTATTCATGGGCAGGATCATCTCCTTGCCGGTCAGCTCGGAGAGTTTCTTGGCGAAAATAGGCCAACGATCATTGTAGAAGGCCCGGGAGGTCAGGGTCAGGATGTCGGCCTGGTCCTTGAGTGCCTTAATGATGGCCGGATGACGATGGCCCTGGTTGACGGCCGAGTAGGCCGAAAGCATGTCGATATAGCGCTTGCCTTCGGGATCTTCGACCCAGATGCCGTCGGCTTTGGCGATGACCACTTCCAGTGGGTGGTAGTTGTGGGCCCCGTAGTGGTGTTCGATATCCATCAATTCTTGGGAACTGTATTTTTGCATGAAAGCACCTCGTTTTTAAGTAGGGACGATCCGCAGGCAAAATGCCGGCTGATTTGCCCACACTATTGTAACATTTTAAACTTTTTCGTCAATAGAGGAAAAGTAGATAGTAGTCAGTAGTTAGTAGAAAGGCAATTAAGCGAAATGTTCGCTGAGCGGATAAATTTCGGTCAAATTTCTTTCTACTAGCTACTATCTACTGCGTACTAACTACTTTTATCTCTTCTAATGTTGATTATTTTTAACGATTCATTTATAGTATTTACTAAGGCACAGGGAACTGGCGCCGAGGAGGGAGCATGAAGGCTGAAAAAATCTTGGAAAACAAGGGCAAGGAGGTATACTCGATCCATGTCGATGCCATTGTCAGCGATGCCTTGCAGGTCATGAGCGAAAAGAACGTCGGCGCCCTGATGGTCCTGGACGGTCAGCAGAATGTCCAGGGCATAGTCTCCGAGCGGGATGTCATGCGCAACTGCTACCGCAGCCAGGCCAATGTCAAGGGGCTGGCGGTCAAGGAGGTCATGACTCCGCGCGAGAAATTGATCGTGGCCAGGGCCGAGGACGACATCAACGATCTGATGGCCGCCATGACCCAGAACCACATCCGTCACATCCCGGTGGTCGACGAACACGACAAGGTCGTGGGCATGATCTCCATCGGCGACATCATCAAGGCGATGCTCAAGGACAAGGACTACCAGATCAGACACCTGAAAGACTATATCGAAAGTAAGTACCCGTTATAAGTTGTCGTTATGCGAAATGCGTGATGCGTTATGCGTAACAGCAATAGAACGGACCATTGCTTTTTCGCATAACGCATAACGGAGTACCGCAAGTTCGTTCACGCATCACGATAGATCGTTATTTTTGGGCGCTGACCTGTTCGCTGAACCATTTCCAGATGGCGTGGTGGAAGGCGAGCGTCGGCGGATTGGCCTGCAGAAAGGCCAGGGGGTTGAAATCAAAGGGCGCGCCTAGCTTCTGGTGCAGGAAAAGTCCCTTGCGGTACAGGTTGTAAAACTCGGGGTGGAACTGGAAGCCCAGAACGTTGGCGAAGCGGGCATGCTCGATCGCCTCGACGATCTTCCCGTCCATGGAGAAGGCCGTCGCGCGCACCCCGGCGCCCAACCTGCCGATCGCCTGGTGGTGGAACGTGGCTACGAAAGGATGATCGCCGCTTGATAATCCCATCTTGCGCAAAAAAATGCTGTCCTTGCCCAGGCGGATGCGGTGGAACGGGTATATCAGCTTCTCATCGTTCGGGTAAAGCTTTTCCAGGTAGACGTCCGAATGGATTTGGTCGGGAGTGGATGCCAGGACCTCCTCCACCGTCTTTTGGCCGTAAACTTCACTCGGGATGTCCTGGACCAGGTCGCCACCGGCTGCCACGTTCAGGCTCTGGAGGCCGAGGCAGATGGCCAGGATGGGGAAATCCTTACGGCCGGCCAGGAGGGGAGTGAAGCCCGGGTTGCGGCTTCCCCCCAGCAGGTGGAAGAGAAATGAGATTTCATACATGGAGCGCGACGGCGTCGCGGGTTCGGAAAGCAGACTGGTCCCCTGGCCGTACACAGCCGGGGGGATATCCGCACCGCCGGTAAAGATGATGCCGCTGGCCGCGGCGAGAATTTCCTTGAATTGAGGGGTCCAGAGGTTTTCCCGGAACAGGTCCTTCAGATCCACCCGGCCGGTGATCTTCCGGAAGCGCACCCAGGAAAGGCCATTCTCTTCCACATAAGCGAACGCAGCCTTGTAAGCCTTCGCTTCCCACTCGTCGGCGAGCTCATCCTCGTGGTAGATACCAAGCAAGACCAGCGATTTCAGCGGCATGATGTCCTTTTCGTACATCTCCACGATATTCTTGACTTGGGATAAGGTGGAATGGGTCATGACGATGACCGGGATTCCCGGCGGTAGGTCTTCTGTTTGCGCCGCCGTCAGGGTGAACTGGAAGAGAAGTAAACAAAGAAGGAAGCGAAAATGTTTTTTCATGAATGCTCCGCGGGCTAAAAAAAAGGGAGAGGCTTGCGCGCTCTCCCCATGGCTTATTCGCTGAATTTTTTCAAGAGCAGGGAAGCGTTGGTGCCGCCGAAACCGAAGGAATTGGAGAGGGCGTAGGGGATGTCCCGCTTGACCCCCTGGTTGGGAGTGTAATTCAGGTCGCATTCGGGGTCCGGGGTTTCGTAGTTGATGGTCGGCGGGATAAAGGAGTTGAGCATGGCCAGGATGGTGAAGGCCACCTCGGCGCTGCCGGTGGCTCCCAGCATGTGTCCGGTCATGGACTTGGTTGAGCTGACCGCCAGCTTGTAGGCGTGGGCGCCGAACAGGCGCTTGATGGCATGGGTTTCCAGCTTGTCGTTGAGTTCGGTGGACGTGCCGTGGGCGTTGATATAGACAATGTCCTCGGGTTTCAGCCCAGCATCGGCCAGGGCGAGCTTCATCACCCGGTAAGCGCCGTCAGCGTCGGGATCGGGAGCGGTCATGTGATAAGCGTCGCCGGTGAAACCATAGCCGACGATTTCGGCGAGGATGCGGGCCCCGCGCTTGCTGGCGTGCTCCAGCGACTCCAGGACTAGTATGGCCGAGCCTTCGCCGATGACGAAGCCGTCGCGGTCCTTGTCGAACGGCCGCGAGGCTTTCTGCGGCTGATCGTTGCGGGTGGAAAGGGCGCGCATGGCGTTGAACCCAGCCACGCCCAGCGGCGAGATCGGATATTCGGCCCCGCCGGCCAACATGACATTCGCCTCGCCGCGCTGGATGATGCGCATGGAGTCGCCGAGGGCGTGGGTGCCGGAGGCGCAGGCGGTGCAGTTGGCCAGGTTGGGGCCCTTGAAGCCGAACTTGATGGAGACCTGGCCGGCAGCGAGGTTGGCAATGCTGGCCGGCAGGAAGAAGGGCGATATCCGGTCCGGCCCCTTCTGCATCAAAATTTCCTTGTTGGTCTCGATGGTCTGGATGCCGCCGATGCCGGAGCCGATGTAGACACCGGCTTTTTCCCTGTCAATGGCATTGAGATCCAGTTCCGAATCCTTGACCGCTTCTTCCGCGGCGATCAGGGCGAACTGGATGAAGGGATCGAATTTCCTCACTTCCTTCCTGTCAAAGTACTGGTTGGAATCGTAATTCTTGACTTCGCCGGCGATCTTGCTGGCGTGTCGGCTGGCGTCGAAGCGGGTGATCTTGCCGATGCCGCTGCGTCCGTTCTTGATGTTTTCCCAGTTTTCGGCTTTGTTTTTTCCCGTGGGAGTGATCAGGCCCAGCCCGGTGACGACCACCCGGCGCAATGGTATGGTTTTGCTGCTAAAAGAAATCATGTTTTTAAAACGGTACTACTCGGCTTTCTTCAATACGTAATCGACGGCCGAGCCGACGGTCAGAAGTTTTTCAGCATCTTCCTCAGGGATCTTCAGGGAGAATTCGTCTTCCAGAGCCATGATCAGTTCCACCTGGTCCAGGGAGTCGGCACCCAGGTCTTCAACGAACTTGGCGTCTTCGGTAACCTGGTCTTCGCCAACATTCAGCTTCTCAGCCACCACTGTTTTCACTTTACTCAAGATTTCATCTTTTTTCATTTTTTCCTCCTTGGATTTTAAATCAAAAGCCCGCCTGAAACGTTCAGAACCGTTCCAGTTATATATTGAGCGGCAGGCGATATCAAAAAATGCACGGCAGCAGCCACATCTTCGGGGGTGCCCGCTCTTTTCAGT
>JAPKZM010000075.1 GCA_026393775.1 Candidatus Aminicenantota bacterium | reverse complement strand
GATGGTCGGAACTACTTGTATTCGATCTTGAGCTGGTGGCGGTCCAGAACGGCGAGCTCGAATTCGCTGTCCATGTGATAGGTCTTGGTCGGGCAGGAGTCGACGCACTGGGCGCAATGGATGCAGCGGTCGTTGTGCAGGATCATCTTGAATTTCTTCTCGGTCTCGGAAACGCGGATGATGTCGATGGCTTCGGCCGGGCAATCGCTGACGCAGATCATGCAGCCGATGCACTTGGGCGGGTTAAAGACCACATTGCCGCGGAAATCCTTGGGCACCGGATCTTTTTCGAAAGGATACTTGACCGTGACCGGCTTTTTGAAGAGACTGCGCAGCAGTTCCGGCAGGAACGGAGCAATTTTGATGCTCATGATACCATCCCCTTGATGATAATGACGATGAAGAGCTGCAGCACGGCCAGCGGTGCCAGCCAGCGCCAGGAAAAGTTGATCATCTGGTCGATGCGGATGCGTGACGTGGCGGCGCGCATGGCGGCCAGCAGGAAGATGACGAAGAGAGTCTTGACGATGAACCAGGCCAGGCCGGGGAGCAGCCCGCCGGGGAAGCCTCCCAGGAACACGGCGGCGATCAGGCCGCTGCCGACGACCATTTCAATGTCGCCCAGCAGACGGAAAAAGGCCAGCTTCTTGCCCGAGTACTCGGTGAACTGGCCGCCGACGATCTCGGTCTCGGCGTGGGGAATGTCGAAGGGCACGCGCTCCAGCTTGGCTTGCAGCGCGACCAGGGCGACGAAAAAACCGATCAGGTTGACCAGCAGCAGCAGCGGTTGCTTTTGGAAAAAGGTGGCGATCTCCAGGATGCGCCAAGAGCCGGCGAGCACGGCCGGGCTGAGCAAGGCCAGCAGCAGGGGGATTTCGTAGCCGAAAAGCATGGTCAACACGCGCACGCCGCCGATGGTCGAGAAAAAATTGGTCGAATGCCAGCCGGCCAGGAAGAAGATCAGGGTCGGCAGGGTCAACAGATAGGCGACGACGATCAGGTCGCCCGGGAAGGAGTTGAATGAACTGGCGCTGCCGTAATGCCAGACCGGCAAGTACAGTGCTGCGGTGCAGACGATGGCCAGGGCGAATACCGGCAGCGCCGAGAACATGCGCTTGTCGGCTTTTTCCGGAACGATATCCTCCTTGGCGCACAGCTTGACGATGTCGGCGATGGGCTGCAGGATGCCCGACCGCCCCGTATGCAGCGGCCCGATGCGGTTCTGCATGCGGGCGTAGAGTTTGCGGTCGAACCACTCGCAGAAGGTGGAATACAGCAGCAGGAAAAGCAGCCCCGGGTAGACCAGAATGTAAAGAATTGGCTTTAGAATGGCCATAATGTTTCCTTTTTCTTGAATTGCTTATTTTTATAACGCTGGTTCGCCATTTGCCGCAGCTGGCTGAAGGTGAGGACCTTGCTTTCTCCGCTGCGCGGGTGGTCCAATTGCACCAAACGCTCGGCGCAGCAGATGCAGGGATCGATGGCGGCGAAGATCAGCGGGATGTCGGCGATGAAGCCGTCCTTGAGCATGGCGATGGTGGCCGGATAGTTGGCCAGCGTCGGGGCGCGCACTTTCAGGCGCTCCGGCTTGTCCGAGCCGTTGCTCTTGATGTAGTGAACGTTCTCGCCGCGCGGCGCTTCGTAGCGCGAGAAGACCTCGTTCTCCTTTACCTTGCGCGGCGCCTTGACCTTGATCGGGCCGGCGGGCAGGTTCTTGAGGAGAAACTCGATGATATTGTACGACTGCATCAGTTCCTTCACCCGCACCACGGCCCGGCCCAGCACGTCGCAGCTGTCGGCGGTGCAGACCTCGAAGGGAATCTCGTCGTAGACGGCGTAGGGATCGTCCTTGCGCACGTCCATGGGCACGCCGGAGGCGCGCAAGGTCGGTCCGACGGCGCAGAGGGCGATGGCCTGCTCCTTGCTCAGCTTGCCCACGCCGGAAAGTCTGCCGACGAAAGTGGGCTCGGTGGCGGCGAGGTTTAGATAGTATTCGGTCCTCGTTCTCAGTAGGTCGAGCGAATCGAGGATGTGTTTTCTCTGGATTTCGTCGATGTCGCGGCGCACGCCGCCGAAGGTGTTCATCGAATAATGGACGCGGTTGCCGGAAATCGTGTCCAGGATGTCCATGACCACCTCGCGGTCGCGCCAGGTGTACATGAAAAATGATTCGAAGCCGGCTTCCTGCCCGGCCACGCCCAGCCAGAGCAGGTGGCTGTGCACCCGTTCCAGTTCGCAGACCAGCGTGCGGATGTAAAGCCCGCGCTTGGCCGGCACCAGCTCCATCAGCTTCTCCACTCCCTGGGTGAAGCAGGTCTGGTGGGAAAAGGAACAGATGCCGCAGATGCGCTCGGTCAGGTACAGGTTCTGGATGAAGGTCCTGCTTTCGGCCAGCTTTTCAATGCCGCGGTGGTTGTAGCCCAGCTTCAAGTCGGCGTCGCGGATGATCTCGCCGTCCAGGGTCATGCGCAGGCTGATCGGTTCGTGCAGGGCGGGGTGCTGCGGACCTAAGGAGACCTTGAATTCCATTATTTACCTCCGGGGATTTTTTCGGCGGGCCGGTTGAAGTGCCAATCCTTGCGCAGCGGGTACTCGCCGGCGGGCCAATCGTCGGCCAGCAGCAGCGGCCGCGGATTGGGGATGTTTTGGACCACCAGGCCGAACATGTCCTGGAGCTCGCGCTCGTACAGGATGGCGCCGGGGATGATCGACACGGTGGAGGGAATCGTGGGGGCGCTGCGCGGGGTCAGGATGCGGACGTTGACGGTGGCCAGGTGGCTGGCCAGATGGTAGATCACTTCGAAGGATTCCCCCAGGTCCACGCCGCTGATGGTGGCCAGGTGGGTGAAACCGAACTGCTCCTTCAGATACTGGAGCACCGCCAGGAGCTTTTCGCGGTCGACCTTGACGTTGATGCGCAGGGGCGCGGCCAGGGATACTTCCTGGATCTTGTCCTTGATGTCACTGCTTATTTTTTGAACGATGGCTTCGGCATTCATGACTGACCTCACTTCAGCGAATTGAGGAGTTTGACGACTCCGTCAATCAACGCGTCGGGACGGATCGGGCAGCCGGGTATGTAGGCGTTGACCGGCAGGACCTGATCGATGCCGCCCATGGAATTGTAGGCGCCGCGGTAGACGCAGCCCGACATGGCGCAGGCGCCGACGGCCACGACGAACTTGGGGTCGGGCACCTGTTCATAGATGCGCACGACCCGGTCGCGGTTCTGGCGGGTGATGGGGCCGGTGCAGATGATGACGTCGGCGTGGCGCGGCGTTCCCTTGAGCAGAATGCCGAAACGTTCCAAGTCGAAGCGCGGCATCAGCGCGGCCAGGATCTCGATGTCGCAGGCGTTGCAGGCGCCCGTGTTGAGATGCAGGACCCACGGGGATTTGACCCGTGACCAATGGACTAGTCTTTCAATCATGTTGGTTCCTTGTGATCAAAGCCAGGACGGCCAGGAAGATCATGCCCAGGTAGAACAGGCCCAGAAAGGCGGTCGGCCCCGACGGCAGCGTGGCCACAACCAGTGCCGCGACGTGCATCATGGTAAAAAACAGGGCGATGAAGAAGAAAAGCTTGTAGCCGAACTGGGGCTTGCCGCCCGGGATGTCTTCGCCGCAGTGGTAGCTCTTCAGCTTGCCGCCGACGGGGTTCAGCTTGGGGGCCAGGCGCCCGGCCAGGAAATAGAACAGGTAAAAAACGGCCAGGAAGAACAGGAAGGCCAGCGGCGGAGCCAGCAGCATTTCCATTACATGTTTGCTCATGGTTTATCCCTTTAATTTGGTCAGTTTCCTGACGTCCAGACTCTTCGTATGGCGGTTGATGCGGATGATGATCGCCAGCGCCGTGGCCAGCACGGCGACGTCGACGACGATGACCGAAATGACCAGGCTCTGGGCGAGCAGCAGGTTGTGCTTGGTCCAGCCGGTGGCGATCAGCGCCAGCGTGATGCACTTGGCGATGACTTCGATGCCGATCAGGAGCTTGACCGTGTTTCTCATGGTCAGCAGGCAGTAGAGGCCGATGCCGATCAGCAGGGCCGCGGCGCCCATGTTCACTATCCAGAAGTTACTCATGCTTGTCCCCTTGTGACGATTTGCCGCTCGGGCGGAACAGCGCCAGCACGGCCAGCACGCCGGCGAAGATCGCCCCGATCTGGCCGATAAGGTCGAAACTGCGTTCTTTCCACAGGACTTCGCCGAACGTTCCCGCTTCGGGGTTGGTGAGAGCCGGGATGCGGCCCAGCAGGCTTTTCATGACCAGGACGTCGATGACCACCAGGGCCAGGAAGAACAGCGGGAAGAGCAGCCGGTGGAATTTGCCTTCGCGCAGCGGGTCTTCGCTGCGGGTCAGGGCGATGGCGGTGATGAACAGGACGGTGATCAGCCCGGCGACCACCGAGAGTTCGAAAACGCCGGCGTAGGCGGCATTCATCCTGAAAAAGACAACGGCCAGGAAAATGCTGGCTGCCGCCAGGCTGATGGCTGCCTTGAGCAGATCCTGCAGCAGGACGGCCAGGATGGAAAAAACGACCAAGCCAATTAAAAGCGAAAGATGCATGCGATTCTCCTAAAATCCGAGAAAATTAAGGGCCACGCCGACCCCGCCGCTCAAAATGTCGGTCGCAGGCTGCAGCCAGGATTTGATGACCAGGGGAAAGAGCAGGCCGGTGGCGATGCACAGCAGCGCCAGCATGACCGTCGAGGCCGACATCCAGAAGGGGGCTTCCTTGACCGCTTTCCAGTTTTCATTCAGCTTGCCGAAAAAGGCGTTGCGCTGCAACACCAGGTAGTACCACAAGGTGATCACGCTGCCCAGGACTGCCAGGAAGGCCAGCACGACCATCTTGGCCTGGACCAGGGCGATGATGATCAGCAGCTTGCTCCAGAAGCCGTTCAAGGGTGGTACGCCGGCAATCGACAGCGAGCCGATGGCGGATGTGGCCGCGGTCAGCGGCATGCGCTTGGCCAGGCCGCCCATCTTGTCCAGGGAGCGGGTGCCGGTCGACTGCTCGACCGCCCCGGCGTTCAAAAAGAGCAGCGACTTGAACACGGCGTGGTTGAACAGGTGGAACAGGCCGCCCAGGACGCCCAGCGGCGTGCCGATGGCGAAGCCCAGGACGACATAGCCGACCTGGCTGATGGATGAGTAGGCCAGCATGCGCT
>JAPKZM010000205.1 GCA_026393775.1 Candidatus Aminicenantota bacterium | reverse complement strand
TTGCTCATCTTCCTCAAACTGCGCCAGTTGGAAAAAATGATCAGGGAGACGGCGGAGCGGGCGGCCTATTCTCCGGATGGCCCGCCGGCTGGACCGGAGAACAAGAAAACGACGACCGGCAAGACATGAGCCGCAAAGAGCTTTTTCACCTGCTGCAGGCGGAACTTTCCGGGCCGGGCGGGACGGACGACTCGGCCTTGGCCCGGACCATCCGTTCCCTGCTCAGCGTTGACCCCAGCGCGAAAGGCGCGGCCGCGTTGAAGCGCATCTGCCAGGATATCGCCCGGCGGCGCGGCATCCAGGAGGTTCTCAACCTGCTCAACCGGCTCGAGGTTTCGTTCGGCTTTCGCAAACCCGCGCTGGCCATCTACGATCATACCCTGCACCTGATCGGCGGCGCCCAGAAGTACGGCTGCACCATCGCTCATGCCCTGCAGGATGATTTCGAAGTCACCCTGATCAGCAACAAGCCGGTCAGTCACGACGACTTGAAAAACTGGTACCAGCTCGACTTGTCCCGCTGCCGGATCACTGTTATCCCCATTCCCTTTTATGAAAAGCAGAACAAAGAATTTCTCGATCCGGCCGCGATCACCTCCAGGAGGACGGCCAATCCCTTTCACCTGATCAGCCGCCAGAGCGGCCGCTACGATTTTTTCATCAACAACAGCATGGTGGAAATGGTCTACCCACTGGCCGGCTGTTCGCTGTTCATCTGCCATTTCCCCGAGCGAAAACCCAGCACTTATTTTTATGTCGACCGCTATCCGCATCTCATCTACAACAGCCGCTACACGGCCGGATGGATCCAGAAACGATGGGGGCTTCGCCCTGACATCCACCTTTACCCGCCGGTGGACATGGGCGGCGAGGTGAATTTTTCGGCCAAGGATGACATTATCCTCTCGGCCGCCCGCTTCGACCCGGGCGGCAACAAGCAGCAGCTGCGCATGGTCCGGATATTCAAGCAGCTGGCGCAGAGCCAGCCGCGCCTCCTGCATGGCTGGAAGCTCATCCTCGCCGGCGGCAGCCCCAGTGACAACCCCTACCTGCAAAAGATCCGCCAGACCATAGCCGTTGACCGGCTGGAGAACGTTCAATTGCGGGTCAATATTCCGGCCGCGGAACTGAAAGGGCTTTACCAGAAGGCGAAGGTCTTCTGGCACCTTTGCGGCCTGCAGCAGAACGAACCCGAACTGGTCGAGCATTTCGGCATGACCACCGCCGAAGCCATGCAAAACGGCTGCGTGCCCGTGGTCTTCGCCGGAGGCGGACTGCTGGAGATCGTCGAAAACGATGTTTCGGGGCTGCTCTTCTCCAGCGCCGGCCAGTTGAGCCAACAGACGTTGGACCTGATCAGCGAACCGCAACGGCTGCGGAGCCTGGGCGAGAGTTCCTGCCGGCGCGGCCAGACCTTTGCACGAACGGTATTCAGCGCCCGGGTCAAGGAAATTTTTTCCGCCTTGCTCAGCGATTACCGGATGGACAAATAGCATGAACATCGCCTGCGATATCCGCGTCTTTCTGTCCAAGGAAACGGGTGTCGGTACCTGTTATAAAAACCTGTTAAACCAGCTGGCGGAAAGCGACAAGCAAAACCGTTATCTACTGTTCTCCTCTTCATGGAAAGAACGTTTTCCCTCGGCCAAGCTCCCCCGCTTCGCCGCTTGCCGCCTGATCGACGCGCGCCTTCCGGTCAAGGCATTGAACTGGCTCTGGTCTACTTGGCGCCATCCGCCCCTGGAATTTTTTTTCAGGGAAAAAATCGATGTCTCCCACTCACCCACCCCGATGCTTTTACCCTGCCACGGGAAAAAAATCATCACCATCCACGACCTTTTTTTCATGACCGACGAAGAGCGCGTCCAGCCTGAAAGCCGCCGCTATTTCCGGGCGCGGCTAGGCGAGAACATCGCCAGGGCCGACGGCATCATCTGCGTCTCCGAGGCCGCCCGTTCCAGCCTGCTGGAGATTTTCCCGGCGGCCGCCGAAAAGACCCGGGTGATCCATCATGGCGTGGCGCCGCATTTCTTTGTCGAGCCCGACCGGCGGCGCTCATGCCGCGAAAAATATCGCCTGCCCGAAAAATACATTTTATTCACCGGAACCATCGAGCCGCGCAAGAATCTCGCTACCCTGCTGAAAGCGTTGATCGAACTGAAGCGGAGCAACATCATCATCCCGCTGGTCATCGCCGGCAGCCGAGGTTGGGGAAGCAGCGAATTCATCGCCCTGGTTAAGGAGCTGACCGGCCAGGTGCGCGAGGTTGGCTACGTGGAAGACGCCGACCTGCCGGGCCTGTACCGGGAAGCACAGTTTTTTGTTTTCCCCTCCCTGGCGGAAGGCTTCGGCCTGCCGCTGCTTGAATCCCTGGCCAGCGGCACACCGGTTCTTTGTTCCGACATTCCAGCATTCCACGAGATCGGCCTTGAACTGCCGATCTATTTCCAGTCCACATCGGTGCCTGAACTTGGCGAAAAAATGGAATCGCTGTGGCTGCAGGACAAGGAGACCGACCGGGAAGCACGGATCGCCCATGCCCGCTCCTTTTCCTGGCAAAAAAGCGCCGCCCGGACCCTGTCTTTCTATCAC
>JAPKZM010000183.1 GCA_026393775.1 Candidatus Aminicenantota bacterium | reverse complement strand
GGTCCGGTCGCGGCACATTCGCGTACTTGCCCTCTTTGCGCAGGAAGGCCATGGCCTCCTCGCCATCGGAAACATGATGCAGCGTGTTGCGGATCTTGCTGTCGCGCATCGCCTCCTTGGCGAGCCGGGCATCGCCTTCGTTGTCCTCGACCAGGAGGATGTCGACTAACTTGCTGTTGTCTTGTTGTTTCATTTTTGTTCTCCTTTATTATTATGGTCTTCAGCGGGCAGGGTGAAGAAAAAGGTTGACCCCTTTCCAGGCTCGGATTCCACCCATATCCGTCCGCCGTGGCGCTCGACGATGCGCTTGCACAAGGCGAGGCCGATCCCGGTTCCGGGGTACTCCTTCTTGCTGTTGAGACGCTGGAAGATCTGGAACAGGCGCTCAAAGTGCCGGGGCTCGATGCCGATGCCGTTGTCGCTGACTTTGAAAAGTCTGAAACGGTTATCATGGGGATCGTCCTCCGTGCGGATGTGAATTAGAGGCGCTACCCCCGGACGTTGGAACTTGATCCCGTTGCCGATGAGATTCTGAAACACTTGCACGATCTGGGTATGGTCGCCGAGTACGATCGGAAGGTCGTCGTTGGTCACCAGCGTCCCGGACTCCTGGATCGCTGCCTGCAAGTTCTTGATCGCCTCACCCAGGACCTCGTGGCTGTCCAACGATACAAAGGATTGGCCGCGGGTCGTGATGCGCGAATATTCCAGGAGATCCTGTATGAGCCTCTGCATGCGATTGGCGCCGTCCACCGCGTAACCGATGAAATCTTTGGCGTCCTGATCGAGCTTGTCCTGGTAGCGCTGCCCCAGAAGCTGCGTGTAGCTCGAAACCATCCTGAGCGGCTCCTGCAGGTCGTGCGATGCCACGTAAGCAAATTGCTCAAGCTCCTGATTTGAGCGCGCAAGACTCTCATTGAGCGCTTTAAGTTGCCGCTCGGCCTGCTTTCGTTCGGAGATGTCCAACACTACGCCTTCTAAACGCACCGCTTTGCCCGCTGCATCGTAATAACCGCGTCCTTTTGCCGCAAGCCAATGGATGCTTTCATCAGGCCAAAGACTGCGATATTCAATGTCGAAATCTTTGTGATTGTCGAGCGTATCCTTTACCGCCTCATCTGTCCTCTTACGGTCATCAGGATGTAATGAATCACTGAAGCGCTGATAGCTCATAGTTTCATCAGGCGGCACGCCAAAAAGTGCTTTGCACTGATTTGACCAGATCAATTCGCCGGTAACGGTATTCCAATTCCAAATCCCGAGATTGGCACCCTCCGTTGCAAAGAGCAGGCGCTCCTGACTTATCCTGAGCGCGTCTTCAGCACGTTTGCGTTCGGTGATGTCCGAGAAGATGACGAGAACACCCACGGTCTCCCCCCGCTTGTCCCGTACCGGCGTCTTGATGGTGTGAACCCACACCTCCTGACCGCCCTGAACATAGTGCTCATCGAATTCATCCGTCTGCCCGGTCTCAATGATCCGGACGTCGTCCGCACGGTACTTGGCGGCGAGTTCAGGAGGAAAAAAATCTGCGTCTACCTTGCCCACCACTTCTTCGGGCCGGAGGCCAAGATCCCTGGCGAAAGTTTCGTTGATCGAAATCCACCTGTATTCCCTATCTTTCATGACGATCTTCTGCGGGATGTTCTGTACTAATGTCCGGTACTTGGCTTCGCTCTCGCGCAGTGTTTCCTCAGCCTGCTTTCGCTCGGTGATGTCCTGCATGCCGCCCTCGAGGTACCCCAGTTCCGGGTACGTTTTCATCGACATGATCACGGTGCGGATCTCCCCCGACTTCGTGCGCAGGTCGATCTCGTAGTTGTTGACCGTCCCTTTCTCCCGCAGTAGCCGTACCAAATCCTCGCGTTGCTCCGGATGGGCCCAGGCGATGGCGCTGGGTTGGCCGACAAACTCCTCGCGCGTCAAACCGAGTATCTCGCAGAGCTTGGGGTTCGCGTCGAGCACTCTCGAACCGTCTATCTTCGTTCGGAAGATGCCGATGCTCGCGTTCTCTACCAAATTACGGTAATTCTCTTCGCTTTTCCTCAATGCTTTCTGTGCCGTACGCTCCTCGGTCTGGTCGCGGAACACCATTACCACGCCCGTCACTTTATCATTCGCATCACAAATGGGTGCACCGCTGTCGGCGATGGGCCGCCGCGTTCCATCGCGGGCAATGAGCATCGTGTGATTGGCGAGCCCAACCACCGCGCCTTCGCGAAGGACGCGCGTGACCGGGCTCTCGACCTCGGCCCCGGTTTCCTCGTTTATGATCCTGAACACCGCGCCGGCCGGCTGTCCAAGGGCCTCAGCCTCCGGCCACCCGGTCAGCTTCTCGGCCACATGGTTCATCTGCACGATAATGCCGCCCACGTCGGTGGCGATTACCGCGTCGCCGATGCTGTAGAGAGTGGCCTTGAATCGCTGAGCCTCGAGCTCGAGTGCGGCGATGCGGCGCCGAAGGGCTTCGTTCTCACGGACAAGCTGCTCTTGGTCCTTCTGAGCCTTGGGCATTTCTCCACGCTTCGGTTTTCGGGTACGACTGCCTGGATCGGTCAATTTTCTGTTTTTATCTTTCCCGCTCATTATTCTCTCCTTAGTGGAGCGTCCAAACGTCTGAACATAACCGATATGTAAAACGCAAGCATTTCTGCAAACCTGTAACTCTTGCCCGGACCAAAATTTCCATCATGTGACGGCCACTGGGAATTTCAAACGAAAAGCAATGCCGGCGGAACATTCCAATTCAATTGAACCATTGATCTGCTTAATCAGCATCTTGACCAGCTGCAGGCCCAGGGTTTCCGATTTCTCCCACTCAAAGTCCGCTGGCAGCCCTACCCCGTTATCGGCCACGGTCAGCATGAGCGTGCCGTTTTCTTTAACCATGGTGACATTGATTTCACAGTTATCCGTCCCGGTCCGGGGCTTGTCTCCCGGGAAGGCATGTTTGAAGGCGTTGGTGAGCAGTTCGTTCAGGATCAATCCGCAGGGAACGGCGATATCAAGGTTCACCTCCACTCCGGCCGCCTGCAAAGAGACGCGGATATCGCATTCCGCTCCATATTGGGCGCGGATATGGGCGCTCATCGTCTCAATATAATCTTGCAGATTGACGCGGGCCAGGTCTTTGGATTTGTGAAGGTTCTCGTGCACCTGCGCCATGGCGCGGACACGGCCTTCCAATTCCTGCAGCAAATCACTGAAGGTTACATTATCGGCTTTCGCCTCCTGCATTTTTATCAGGCCGATGAGTGTCATCAGGTTATTTTTTACCCGGTGATGCACTTCCTTCAACAACACCTCTTTCTCCTCCAAAGATGACCGGATCATCTCTTCGGCCCGCTTGCGCTCGCTGATGTCGGTGATCGTGCCTACATAGCCAACGAATTGGTTTTCCAAATTCATTTCCGGAGATGCTTGTCCCATCACCCAGGCGACCGTTCCATCCGGACGCAGAAAACGATAATCGGTAAAGGACGTTTTGTGGAGCCGGGCTGTTTCCTGCCAGTCTTTGCTCAATCGATCCCTGTCATCCTCATGAACCGCTTTCAGCCAGCCGCTGTCCAATGCTTCGGCAAAAGACAATCCGGAAATTTGGCACCACATCGGATTCACGTAAGTAGTATGGCCATTGGAATCGGTCCTGAAGATCCCGACCGGTGAAATCATGGCGAGGTTTTGATACCGTTCTTCGCTTTCCCGCAGTGTTTTTTCCGCCCGTTTTATTTTTTTCCTCTCCATTGCTTCAGCTAGCGCCCTTTTTATGGCGAAGGTCAGCCTGCCCATGCGGTCTTTTAAGACATAATCGACGGCTCCCTGTTTTAAAACCTCGACCGCTGTTTCTTCGCCAATGGTACCGGAAACACAGATGAAGGGAACATCGGGGCATATCTCCTTGGACCAGCGCAAGGCCGTGAAGGCGTCAAAGCCGGGCAGTTTGAAATCAGCCAAAATAACATCGTACGTCCGGCCATGCAGAAGTTTTAAGAATTCTTTTTCCGAATCGGTACGATCATAGTCCAAGTCAAATTCCGCTTCCATGAGCAACTCGCGAATGATCTCGATGTCCTGCGGCAGATCCTCCAGGAAGAGGACCCGCAACTTGGTTTTGCTGCTTTTTTTCGTCTTCATATGCTCACCCCCCTTCCGGCGGCACTTCGTTGATGACCGCCCAGAATATGCCGACCTGCTTCACCGCTTCAATGAAATCGGTGAAATCCACCGGCTTGACCACATAGGCGTTGACCCCCAATTCATAGCATTTTTTCAAATCCGGCTCTTCGCGCGATGATGTGAGCATGACAACCGAAAGCATTTTCAGCGCCGGATCACTGCGGATCGCCTTGAGCACCTCGATGCCGTCCATGCGCGGCATTTTGATATCCAGCAGCAGCACGGCCGGGTTGCCCTTTTTGCGGTTTTTGTACGTGCCTTCGCAACGCAGATATTCCATGGTCTCTACGCCGTCTTTGACGATGGTGACGTGGTTGGCCAGGTTATGTTCCGCCAGGGCCTCCAGCGTCAATTCGACATCCTTGGGATTGTCTTCGGCGAGCAGGATTGTTTTCAGATCACTCATGTTTTCACCTCCTTGTGTAGCGGCAACGTGAAATAAAAAGTCGTTCCCTTGTCCAGTTCGGATTCGGCCCAGATGCGCCCATCATGACGGAGGACGATCCGGCGGACGTTGGCCAGCCCGATGCCGGTCCCTTCAAATTCTTCCATGGAGTGCAGGCGCTGAAAAACCCCGAACAGCTTGTGCGCGTACTGCATGTCGAAACCCACGCCATTGTCGCGCACAAAAAACACATGCTCTCCATTTTCTTTATGGACCCCGATTTCAATTTTTGCGTTCTTTCTTGTCCGCGTGAACTTGACGGCATTGCTGAGCAGATTCACCCATACCAGTTTCAGCATGGCCTCGTCGCAAAATACGTGGAGCATTTCGCCCACGGTCCATTCGATGGCTCGGTCGGGATTGTCATGGCGCAGCGCTGCCATTATTTCGGCCAGGATCTCGTTCATGTTCGTATCCTTTTTCCGCAGCTCCGTGCGTCCGGTTCGGGAAAATTGAAGCAGGTCGTCGATGAGCACGCCCATCTGGCGGACCGAATCGGCGATCGCATCCAAATAATGCTTTCCTTTATCCGACAGATCGGATTGGCAGCGCTTGACCAGCAAGTCCACGTAACCGCTGGCGTGACGCAGGGGCGCGCGCAGGTCGTGGGAGACCGAATAAGAAAAGGCTTCCAGCTCTTTGTTGGCCGCCTCCAATTGGGTGGTGCGCCGGACTACGCGGTCTTCCAGTTCGGCATTCAATGCTTTGATTTCCATTTCCACGAGTTTCCGTTCGGTAATATCCAGCAGCGAGGCGATGCTTTTTTTTGTGCCGGGTATCACGTCAATGGTCAGCAGGATATCCCGTATGGTTCCATCTCTGGCGATGAACCTGAACTCATATTGCTTCTGGGCTGTTTCATTTTTTTCCCGCCGCAATTGGTGCTGCGCCTGCATCCGCTCCAGGTCTTCCTTTACAACGAATTCAGACCAGCTTTTCTTTCCTTCGATCTCTTGCTTGGAATACTGTGAAAGCTTTTCAAATTCCGCGTTAGCCAGGCTGATGATGGTATTTTCTTCAATTAGTACCGCGGCCGTTCCGGTGTTTTCAAAAAGAGTCCGATATAGTTCCGCACTGTCTTTCAAGCTCATGTTTTGATTTTCGATCATAACCAGCATATCGTTGAACGCATCAACCAGTATCCCTATTTCATCAGCGCTGTGCTTTACGGCTCTCAACGTGTAATCCTTTTTCACGGCGATCAGCTGGGTGGTTCTGGTCAGTTGCTGGAGCGGTCGGGACACAACCCTTTGCAGGCGTGAAGAAAGATAAAAAGCGATGAGGGATGAAAACAGGATGATCGCCGCTACCAGGAGCATGAAATAGAATCGTTGGTTGTAGAATTCCCGGAGATTGGCGTAGATGAGAATTGTGCCGATTGGTCTATCACCAAGGGATATGGGTTCATAAAGGAGCAGATGCTCATCGGCGAAACGATAGCCGTGGCTTTTACCCACGGTGGAGAAATTCAGTTTGCCCAGATCCATGGAGTTGTACCTGGCAAACACTTCCCCTTTTTCGTTCAATATGCATGCGGCTTCTATTGCCGGTTTAACGTGAAGTGCCGAAAGGTTTTCTTCGGCAAGGCGGGGATCCTGGAACGTCAGGGCAGCCGTGCTTCTGTCGGCAATCAGCATGGCCAGGGCCGAAACATCTTTTACCAGGTCGCGCTTGATATGGTAACGTTCATAGATGATAACGGTCACTCCGGTCAGCAACAGGCAGATAAGGCTGGTGAGCATGATGATCAGCATCAGCTTCACCTTGATCGGTTGTTTCCTGACCCTGCTGCGCAGGATAAGTAACTTAGAAAGCAAATTATCTTGTTTTTTTCCCAAGTTAATTTGCTTTAAGTTACTAATGACGTTTATCATTTCAATCCTCGCTTGAAACAATTTTCGCGATTTCAAGGAGCTTGGCGCTGATCTTCAAGCCGGCGTTGTTTACCGCCTGCAAATTTATTTCAATTTTCACCTTGCCGTCCTCTATGACGAAACCGATCATCCCGCCCTGATGGGCAAAACCGGAAATATCGCTTACAGTCAGGACATTTGTTCCGTGCAATTGCCTAAGTACTGAGGGGAGCTGTTGTTTTTCCGATTGGGCGATGAAAAACAATTGGCATGAAGAGAAAATTTTCGTTTCAGCATCAATTTTATTCACTATGATCGGGTGGCTGGAAGTTTGTTTTTTAGAAAAATCTTCCAACAGACCACCAATGGGATCGGTGCCAAGGACAAAAATGTTAATCGGACTGGTCTGGGCTTCGTTTGCTCCCTTGTCCCAATATATAAATTTCGTAAAATTGTAAATGTACGCGGCCTTTACTTGGGCTTCCAGATCGCCCCCGGCGGCTTGCCCCAAACAATGGAAGGGAAAAAACGGAAAAAACAGCACCGATGTCAGCAGCAAAAGACGTAACCACCACCCATGACCATGCTGCCTGTGCATTCCGGATTTGCGTTTGCTGTTCATCTTGATTGACCTATTGATTTTTTTGCCATTTCCCTGGTTAGGCTTCGCTAAGGTTTTTGGTTGTCATTGGAATGTCACCTTAATCCCGACCATTCCTGAAAAGCCCGGATTTTTGAACTGCCAGGGCATTTCGAATTTATTGTTGGTGATATTGTAGAATTGGGCAAAACATTCCAGCGTGAAAGAATCGCCTTTGGCCAGGAGCTGGGCAGCGTGAAGATTGAGAACAACGCCCGGTTTGAAAAACCTGCGCCAGGTTTTGGATGTCCCATCATAGAACCCATCGTTGTAATTGAGCGCCGGGGCCAGTACAAGCCCGAATGGTGTCTGCCAGTTTACACCCAGATTGGCCACAAATTTTGGCGAAAACGGGATCTCTACTCCATTCTGGTTCGGGTCCAGGTCGTTCTTTATGTTCGTCTGCAAAAAAGTTCCGTTCGCGAACCAGGAAAGCAGCCCATTGATCCGTCGCGACACTTCGATTTCAAAACCGGACGAAGCCGAAGATCCGGTGTTTATCGATTGGGTCTGGGAAGGGTTGCGGCTGACGACGATATCAACTAGTGCATCCCGGATTCTGGTATGAAATCCACGGATGCCGACCTTGAAACCGGTAGAGATCGTAAAATCTATCCCCGCATCCGCGCTGACACCGCTTTCGGGTTTCAAGTTTGGATTCGGCAGCTGACCGTCATGGCCGGGAACCCCCAGATCGCTCATGGAAATGGTACCGCCGCTCGATTTGAGCCCGGGCGTGGCAAAGCTGCTTCCGGCATTTGCATAAAAAGCGACCTTGCTGCTCAGTGCGTAGCGGGCGCCCAAACTCCAAAGGAGGTTGCTCCATGATTCGCTGCCGCGGTCCGGAATATTTCCGCTGATCAGGGCGATCCGGTTTTTTATAAAGGCGATTCTCAGCCCGCCCCGGAGCAATATTTTTGCATGCGGATGCCATTCTTCCTGGGCGTAGACGCCGCCCTGCAGCGCTGAAGATTTGTTGCCATAGATGCGGTAACCGAGCAAAGGATCGGACCAGGTATAATAGGTTGCGCCCTGGTAATCGGCACCGACACTCAACAAATGCTTTTTCCTATGACGCCATGAAAGCGAGAGATCGACCGGAATGATTACCTGGTTGACGCCATTATTGGTTTTAAGGATATCCATAACGCCCAAATTGCTTTCCTGCCAGGTGCGGCCGTATGAGCGCAGGCCGAGATGCGATTGCAGGTTGAGCCGTTCACTGAATGCAATATCATATCCGGCGTTTACTGTGCTGTACTGATGATCATAACCCTGGTAGATCTGCCCGCTATCGCCGACATGCCATGTTTCCTGGAAAAAAATCGTGAATTTCTGTTTTTCATCCTTGTCCGTGAACAGCGTCAAGCTTCCATAGATTTTTTTCTTTTTATATTCGGGGTCTTTTTTCATATTTAACCACGATCCTTCTGCACCGTAGTTGGTATAATCGGACATTTCATATGCAGAACCGCAGAAATAATTAAAACGACCGATCCGGTTTTGATGAAAAATTTGACCATTAAGGGTATTGTATGAACCATATTGGGTCATGAATAATGTTTTCGTTTTCTCGATTTTTTGTTTTAAAATCAGGTTGATCGTTCCGGCCAGGGGGCTCTGGTTGCCGGCAAAATCCTGAGACAAATAATTTGGATAAAACACAGAAGCGGGGCCACGCTGCACTTCAATATGGTCGATGGCGTTCAGGTCCAGCGACATGGGATCCACGAATGCATCCAAGGGCAATCCCTGCAGCATGTATGTGCTGTATTTGGGCCCGATGCCTCCGTACGTTCCCCAATTCGCGTCATTGCGTGACAGCACACTCACCGAGGCACCGGGAAGCTTGGCGATCACCTCGCATATATTGCGGTTTCCCGATACACTTCTCTCGATCTCTTTTGCGTCAATTATATCGATTTTTTGCGTCACAGTGCCCATCGATTGCGACATTTTCGCCGGGGTGACCACTATATTCATCAGTTCTTTCAGACTGAGATTAAACAGATCCTGATCATCTTCCTTCTGCTGTGCCGACAGCGATGTCAATAAAATACTGGCTAGGAAGGCAAATGATACAAGCGCTGCAAATGCCTTTTTCATTTCAGCTTACCTCCTTTTACGCTCACTTGCTTTGCGAATTTTATCAGTCATTTTGAGATGGCTTGGCAAAACGTAAATGAAAAGCAGTGCCATGAATCAGATCCACTTTAATTGAACCGTTGATCTGCTGGCTCAGCATTTTGACCAGCTGCAGGCCTACGGTTTCGGGATTTTTCCAGTTCACTTTGGCGGGCAGTCCGACCCCGTTGTCGGCTACGGTTAATTCGTAGGTAGGGGGAGATGTTCCTGTGTTGTTGGTAGGGACAAGTCGCGACTTGTCCCTACATTTCTGAAAAGTAATGCGAATCTCACCCGGCTGCCCGGCGGGGAAAGCATGCTTGCAGGCGTTGGTGATCAGTTCGTTCAGGATCAGTCCGCAGGGAACGGCAATATCGAGTCCCACATCCACTCCGGCCACCTGCACAGAGAAGCTTATTTCGCGATCCGCTCCGAATTGGGCGCATATATGGGCGCCCAGTGTTTCAATATAGTTTTGCAGATTGACATGGGCCAGGTCCGCTGATTTGTGGAGGCTCTCATGCACCATGGCCATGGCGCGGACACGGCCTTCCAATTCCTGCAGCAAATCACTGAAGGTTACATTGTCGGCTTTCGCCTCCTGCATTTTTATCAGGCCGATGAGGGTCATCAGGTTATTTTTTACCCGGTGATGCACTTCCTTCAACAGCACCTCTTTCTCCTCCAAAGATGACCGGATCATCTCTTCGGCCCGCTTGCGCTCAATGATATCTGTTTTCAGTATCTTATTGGCTTGTGCCAACTCCGCTGTTCGTTCCCGCACACGGCACTCCAATTCATCGTTGGATTTTTTCAACGCCTCGAGCGCAGCCTCCCTTTGGGACTCCATGTGCTTGCACTCGTCGTTGAGTTTCTTCACTTTCATCAGTATCTTTATCCTGGCGAGTGCCTCCGTCTGGTCAAAAGGCTTTGACAAAAACTCATCTGCTCCGGCTTTGATACCACGTATACGGTCTTTTTTGGCAGTCAATACCGTAATCAGGATGACCGGTATATTCCTGAGCTTTTGGTCTCCTTTGATCTGCCGGCACACCTCAAAGCCGTCCATCCCCGGCATTATAATGTCCAGTAGCACGAGGTCAATGGCCTGGCTTTTGATCTTCAGCAAGGCGTCTTTTCCACTGGCGGCACTGACTACCGTGTAGCCTCTGGGAATGAGTATGTTTGCGAGCAGCTTGAGATTCGCCTCTTCATCGTCAACGCAGAGAATGACCGGATTTCGTGGGTTCATGGCTGTATCCGGGATAGGACTTGCTTGACCAACTCCGGGAATTTCCGTGTGTCAATAGGCTTGGTGACGTATTCATCGAAACCGGCCTGCAACGCCTTTTCCATGTCACCTTTCATGGCAAAGGACGAAACGGCAATGACCTTGATCTTTCTGAGCTCAGGATCATTCCGCAACTCACGGATAACCATAAATCCGTTCATCACCGGCATCTGAATATCCAGCAGGATCAGCGCCGGCATGTGGGCGCGGGCCATCGTCAGCCCAGTCAGCCCATCCGTCGCTTCCAGCACCTCATAGCCATAGTGGGCCAATACCTGGCGCACGAGTATGCGGTTTTGTTCGTTGTCTTCTACCACAAGGATTTTTTCAGCCATTTTTTCTCCTCGCTTGTTTTACTGGGATGATAAAGGTAAAGCGGCTGCCCTTGCCGAATTCGCTCGAGACCTGGATGCGCCCGCCATGCAGTTCAACCAATTTCTTGGTAAGCGCCAGCCCGAGCCCCGTTCCATCGTACTTTTTGTCATAGACGGAATCCAATTGAGCGAACTCCTTAAAAAGCTTCGGCATGTCCTCAGGCTTGATGCCGATGCCGGAGTCCTCGATACTGATCTCTATTTCCTGTGCTCCGCTGATTTCCCTGGCCATGACCCGCACAGAGCCGCCATCGGGCGCGAATTTAACCGCATTGCTCAGAAGATTGAACAATATCTGCTTGAGTTTCCTTTCATCGGCCTCAATCTCCATACCCGTGACCGGTTCCATCTGCAAATCCAGATCGATCCCATGCTGCAATGCCTTCTCCCGATGCATGGCCAGCATTGCCTCCAGCATCTCTTTTAATGGCACCCGGTCCACTTCGAGGTTCATCTTGCCCGATTCCACCTTGGAGAGATCGAGGATGTCGTTGATCAGGCTAAGCAGGTGCCTTCCTGCTTTGAGGATATACTGCACGTTTTCGCGCTGCGACGCATTCAGCGAGCCGAGCAGTTCGTCCTCCAGTACCTCCGAAAATCCGATGATCGAATTGAGCGGGGTCCGCAGCTCATGGCTCATATTGGCCAGGAAATCAGACTTGGCTCTGGTTGCAGCCTCAGCGTCGCGTGTTCGTTCTGCCAATTCTCTTTGCAGTCTCATTTTTTCAGTGATGTCTTCGATAGCCAGGAGGATGATCCGTTCCTTGCCGAACGCTCTTTGAATTTGCCGGGCATTCAGAAGCATGACGCGCCGGCCGATAGTGGCAAAATCGTGTTCAACCTCATAGTTATCAAAGGTCGCTTTTTTGGGCAGGATGGTTTCCAGCAGTTCCCTCAGCTTGGGGATATCCCACTGTTTATTGCCCAGGTCATAGATAAGTTGTCCAACCGTCTCTTCAGGTTTAACTTTGAAGAATTCATAGAAGGAACGGCTGACGGATACCACCCTGAGATCTTGATCTAAAGAAATTAAGGGTTCACGCACGGTGTTGATGATGCTCTCGGCGAATTCACTGGCTTCATCTGCAGATTTTTTTATAACCGCCAGTTCTTTCCGGGTCTTTTCACGTCCGGCTTCTATCTCCTTACGCTCGGTAATATCCTCGATGGCCAGGAGGATGACCCGGTCCTTGCCGAACGCCCGTTGGATTTCCCGGGCATTCAGAAGCATGATGCGCCGGCCGATGGCGGTAAATTCATGTTCGACCTCATAATCGTCGAAGGTCGTTTTTTGCGGCAGGACGGTTTCCAGCAGTTCCCGCAGCTTGGGAATGTCCCACTGCTTGTTGCCCAGGTCATAGATCAGCTGCCCTACAGTCTCTTCCGGCTTTATCTTGAAGAAGCGATAAAAGGAACGGTTGGCTTTGACGATCCTTAAATCATGGTCCAGGGCGAGTAAGGGCTCGCGCACGGTATCGATGATGCTTTCGGCGAATTCACCGACTTCCGCTGCGGCTCTTTCGTCTTTTTTTCTTGGAAGTGCTTTTTTTGCCTTTCTTGTCATTTCTTTTGTTTTCATGGCTTGCTCGCTGATTCCTCATTTGTGCCCATGATTGCTTATCCTTTTTTCATCCTAATTTTTTAACCTTTAAAATAAGATCGGCTGTTTTTTTGCGCAAATTGGCAATGAAATGGCAATTCTTGCAGTCTGTTTTTTTGCCGGAGTAATCGGGACAGCCAAGGAGGGTGTTTACTTCTTTTTGCAGTTTTTCAGCGAATTTCGCCTTTTCTGTTAATTCTTTGGAGCGGTTGATATTATCCATGATGTCCTTGATCACAGGCTCCTGTTTTTGAAATGCCGGGCAGATCTTATCCGGGTGTTCCGCAAACATATTTCTTACCCCCTAACCCAAATAAACTGCGAAGTCCCCGCAAGGGGGGATAAGAGCCTTAGATAATAAATTTTCTGTGCAAAAAGCGTAGAAAATTTATTATAAGGCTCTAACTGACTCCCAAGATGTTTAAAATGAACCACCATTTCATTTCTTCAAAAAGCAAAGCCGAGGCCAACGCCAAGGAGGAAACCGCCCAGCTTGACCTTGCCGGTTTCTACTTCATCGCCGGCCTGGCTGAATGAAGCGGACAGCGTCGCGAACACTTTTTTCCAGACGAAATAATCAAGGTTGGCGCCGATTTTCCAGCCCAGCCCGGATCCTTTCAAAGTTTCCTCCAGAGCTTCCTCTTTGAAGGAGTTAAAAGTCAGGCCGGCTTCAGCGCGCAGCTGCAGTTTGCCATTCAAGCGATAGACAGACCCGGCGCCAATGCTGAGCATGGTCTGGCGGATTTGGGCCGGTTCATTCACCTCTTCGATGAGTCCTTTCTTGGCGATCCAGCCGAACCCGCCCCAAACGCTGATGTTCCTGTAAACCAAGCGCGTAATTTTAATCTCGGGCATGAAAACCGCCTGGCCGTAAATTTGCCGGTAACTGGCAGCGGAGCTGAAAAACAGGCTGCCGTTGGCCGTGACCATGAATTTGTGATCCGGCATCTCTGCTCCCGGTGAGAGCAAAGAAAAGGAAAAAAACATGAGCAGCATGAGCAAAATCAATTTTAAACCTTTTTTAATTGTCTGTTTCATTTTTGCCTCACCTTGGTTAAATTGTCTTTTCCAGGGAC
>JAPKZM010000105.1 GCA_026393775.1 Candidatus Aminicenantota bacterium | reverse complement strand
TGTCGAGACCAGCCTGCAGCGCGCGGGCTTGTGGGAGGAGGTCAAGGACCGTTTGGATGATAACGCCTTGAGCCTTTCCGGGGGGCAGCAGCAGCGTTTGTGCATCGCCCGCGCCCTGGCCGTTGATCCCGAAATACTGCTCATGGACGAACCGACCTCCGCCCTCGACCCCCGGGCGACGGCGCGCATCGAGGACCTGATCGCCGAGCTGCGCGGCCGCTACACCATCATTATCGTCACCCACAACATGCAGCAGGCGGCCCGAGTTTCCGACTTCACCGCTTTTCTTTTTGAGGGCATCCTGGTCGAATACGGGCCGACGACTGAGATTTTTACCAAGCCGCGACAAAAACGGACCGAGGATTACATGACCGGGCGCTTCGGCTGACCACAGGGGAAAAAATGACACGCGAACGTTATCATCGCATCCTGCATGATGTGGAACAGGAATTGCTGCAAATGGGGGAGATGGTCATCGCCGTCATCGACCGTTCGATCCAGGCGCTGAAAAATGTCGACAAGACCGAGGCCGAGCGCATCATCGCCGACGATGCCCGGATCAACCGGCGGCGCTGGGAAATTGAGAACCAGTGCATCCAGCTTTTCGCCACCCAGCAGCCCGTGGCCGGCGACCTGCGCGAGATCGTCTCGTTCATGGACCTGATCACCAACCTTGAACGCATGGCCGACCACGCCAAGGGTATCGCCAAGATCGTCATCATGCACGACCAGCAGCCGCTGCTCAAGCCGCTGATCGACATTCCGCGCATGGCGGAAAAAGCCAGCGAAATGATCCGCAAGAGCCTGATTGCCTTCATCACCCAGGACGTGGCCGCGGCCAGGTGCATCATCGAAATGGATAGCGAGGTGGACGCGTTCTTTCAACAGATCTTCCGCGAGTTGTTGACCTTCATGATGGAGGATCCCAAGACCATTACCCGCGCCATCTACCTGATCTGGGTGAGCCACAACCTGGAGCGCATCGCCGACCGAACGACCAACATCTGCGAGCGCATCGTCTTCCTGGTCACCGGCGAGAACATCGGCGAGTAGCAATTTCTTTTCCCATGGGCCGCGAAAAAATATTTATTTTTCCCCGCATGGCTATTGACATGAACGAAATAATTCTTTATATTCAAGTTGCCATGGGAGGCAAAAATTGAAAAAAGCCAATCACGCGTTTGTTGTGAAGGAAGCTGAAAGTCCCAGCGAGGAGGCTGAGCCTCCAAGCAGTGCGCTGCTGGAGGATAGCAACAGTAGCGCCCTGGCGCTGTTGTTCCCCGAGTTAATCCAATTTCCCCCCCAAAAACTCGACAAGACATTCCACAAGATCGGAATCCGCTCGCTGCAGTTTTTGCGGAAATATTTTCCGCTGGTCAACAGGGCCGATTGGAACAATTGGGAATGGCAGCTGCGCAACAGCATTACCAGCTGGCAAACGCTGCAGCAGGTTTTGCAATTGGCTGATGAAGAAGTCCGGGCCATGACGGTTCAAAGTGGCAACCTGCCCCTGCGCATTACTCCTTATTATGCCAGCCTGCTTGACCCATTGAACCCCACGCAACCCCTGCGCCGCAGCGTTGTGCCCGTTACTGCCGAGCATTTGATTTCC
>JAPKZM010000010.1 GCA_026393775.1 Candidatus Aminicenantota bacterium | reverse complement strand
GCCTCCCTGCGAGATTTTTTTAGTATTTCCATATTGTCTTATACAATAAAAAAAAGAAGAATTCAAGTAAAAATTCAACTTTTTTTTCTTTTTAAGAAATATTTTTCCCAAACTTTCAGCCAGGCGCAGGATTGGAAAATCGTCGAGTAAGAGCCGGCGATGACGCCGACCAGCATGGTGAAGGCGAAAGGCCTGATCACTTCCCCACCGAAGAGGAAAAGGGACATGACGGTCAAGAAAACCGTCAACGAGGTGAAGATCGACCGGCTCAGGGTCTGGTTCAGGCTCTTGTCCAGGATGGCTTCGAGGTCGTCCTTTTTCATGATCTTGAGATTGTCGCGCAAACGGTCAAAAACCACGATGGTATCGTTGATCGAGTAGCCGACGATGGTCAGGATGGCGGCGACCACCTGCAGCGACATTTCAATCCTGAAAAACAGGACGAATGACAGGGAGACCAGGACGTCATGGGCCAGGGTCATGATGCCTGACAGGCCGTACAGGAATTTAAAGCGAAAGGCGATGTAGACCAGCATGCCGATCAAGGCCCAGATGCAGGCCAGGGCGGCCTTGCGGCGCAGTTCCTTGCCCACCTGCGGGCCGACGAATTCTACGCTGAGGAAGGTGAATTTGCTCAGGAAGGTGTTGTCGCGCAGCATGGTCATGACCCGGTGCTTGATGCCGGCTTTTTCCAGGGCGGAAAAATCGCTGATGATACCGCTGCCGCTCTTGCGCAAGCCGATAATCAGCTTGGCGCTCTCCTGGGCGTCTTCATCGCCCAGGCCCTTGTCGCGCAGGAAACGGGCGATCTCGCCCTGGGCGGTGTTGTTCAGGTCGATCTTACCGGCCGCGGCCTTGTCCCTTTCAGTATCATCGAGCATGCTGTTGCGCATTTCCCTGGCCACGAGCTCGTACTCCTCGACGGCTTCCATTTTCTCCGCATTGGGCAGGTTCAGCTTTTTCAACGAGGCCAAGGTCTTGATGAAAAACTTGTTTTCATTGCCGATGCGCGTGATCTGGGCATCGCCCAGGTTGATCCTGTTCAACATGCTGCGGACCTGCGGGATGGATGTTGTTTTCAGAAAACTGACCTCGATCAGGGTGCCGCCGGAAAAATCGATGCCCATGTTGAAGCCGCGGGTAAAAAACATGTAAATCCCGGCCAGGATGATCAGGCCTGAAAGGGCAAAAGCATAATACCTTTTATTAATGAACTTGATCTTGGGTTCTTCCTTGAATATTTTCATCTTCTGCTCCTATATGCTGATCTTGGCCAGCTTCTTGCGCCGGCCGTAGGTCAGGTCGAAGATTACCCGCGAGACGAATATGGCGGTGAACATGCTGGCGGCGATGCCGATGATCAGGGTGATGGCAAAGCCCTTGATCGGCCCGGTCCCGAACTGGAACAGGAAAACGGCCGAAATGACCGTGGTCAGGTTGGAATCGAAAATCGTCCAGAAGGCTTTCTTGAAGCCGGCGTCGATGGCCGATTTGGGCGACTTGCCCAGGGTGAGTTCCTCGCGAATGCGTTCAATGATGAGCACGTTGGCGTCCACGGCCATGCCGATTGACAGGATGATGCCGGCGATACCGGGCATGGACAGGGTGGCCTTGAAATAGGCCATGATGCCCATCAGGATCAGCATGTTCAGCAGCAGGGCCAAGATCGAATTGATGCCTGCGGCCCGATAATAAACCAGCATGAACAGCACTACCAGCAGCAAGCCGCCGATGCAGGCCATGAGCCCCTTGCGGATGGAATCGGCGCCCAGCGAGGGGCCGATAGTTCTCTCCTCGATATATTTCAAGGGCGCGGGCAGGGCGCCGGAGCGCAATACCAGCACGATGTCGTCCACTTCATCGATCGTAAAACGTCCATGGATGATACCGTCGGCGGAGATCACATCCTGGATCGTTGCCACGCTCTCGATGCGATCGTCCAGGACGATGGACAGCTGCTTGCCGATGTTGGCGGCGGTGAACTTTTCGAACTGGGCAGCTCCCTGGGAATTAAAGGAGAAGCCGACGGCAGGGGCGCCGTACTCGTCCTGGGCGCGGCGCGCGCTTTTAAGGTCCTTGCCCGGGACTACCGTGGCCGCTTTCAGCACGTAGAAGCCCTTGTCCAGGCGCCGCGGATTGGTCTTGACGATCTCCAGGTCTTCGGGGAGCTGGCCGTTGTAGTCCTTCAGGGCCGCCTCTTCGGTCAGGAAAGGCCCCGAGACGACGGAACGGAATTCCAGCATGGCCGTGCTCTTGATTAGGCTCTTAACCCGCTCCGGGTTGTCGATGCCGGGGAGCTCTATCAATATCTTGTCTCCGGCTAGGCCCTCTTTCTGGATCGTGGGTTCGGCCACGCCGAATTCGTCGACGCGGTTGCGGATGGTTTCCAGCGCCTGGTCCACCGACTGGTCACGCAACTGCTGTTCGATGTTGGGACGCAGCGCCAGCGAGACCAGGTTGCCGCCGACCGTGTAGGTCCAATCGCGGAAATCATCGTCCAGGATATCCTTGATCCGGCGCTCGTCATCGAGCAGAGAACCGGTGATCTCTATTTTGTCGAAGCCCTTGCGGATGATTTTATCATACTTGATGCTGCCGTCCTTGAACAAACTTTTCAATTGGGCGACGCTCATATCGGTTTGGATGGCAATGGCCTCGTCGGTTTCCACCTCCATGATCAGGTGCATCCCGCCCTTCAGGTCGAGCCCCAGATTGATTTTTTTATCCAATGGCCAGAGCAGCCAGATCGACAGGGCGATCACGGCCACGATCAAACCAATTTTCCAGGTCATAGACTTGTCCATCTTTTTCTCCTTTAATCCTGTTGCAGTAGCCGTTTAAAAAAGGTCATCAATTTTTTTGAGGCAGCTGGCTTATTTAAATTACTTGGTTTTGTCGCCGCCCATTTCCAAGACCGAGGCGACGGACGACTTGGTGATCTGCAGCTTGGTATTGCCGTCCACCTGGATCTCGAAGCGGTCATCCATGACCCGCGAAACGGTCCCGTAGATGCCGCCGGCGGTGATGATGCGCTCCCCGCCCCGGAGTGAAGTGATCATGTTCTGGTGCTGCTTTTGCTTCTTGCGCGCCGGCATGATGATCAGCAGGTAAAAAATGCCGAAAATAACGACAAACGGAATGAGTTGCACCAGCATATTCTGGTTCTGCATCTTAATCTCCTTTGTAAAGAGCTAAAAAATTCTCTTTAAATTCGATGAATTTGTTCGAGTGGATAGCATACCTTATTTTTGTCATAAAATCAAGGTAGAAATGGATATTGTGAATGGTATTCAGGATCGAAGCCAGGATTTCCCTGGCCTGGAACAGGTGCCTGAGATAGGCCCGGGAAAAATGAAGGCAGGTGTAGCAGGAACAGGCGCCGTCCAACGGTTGATCGGCAAATCTGTATTTTTCATTCTTGATCCTGACCCGGCCGCGCGAGGTGAACAGGGTGCCGTTCCTGGCGTTGCGCGAAGGCAGCACGCAGTCGAACATGTCCACGCCGTTTTCGACTGCAAAGAGGATGTCTTCTGGAGTGCCCGAGCCCATCAGGTAGCGCGGCTTGCCGGCCGACAGGAGCGGCGCCAGCGGCTGCAGCGCTTGCTGGAATTCCCGCCGGCTTTCGCCGACGCTCAAGCCGCCGATGGCAAAGCCGTCGAAATCCATGGCCTGCAGTTCCTGCAGCGATTTTTCGCGCAGATCGGCATGGAGCCCGCCCTGGATGATGGCGAACTGAAAATTGTGTTGGTTGGTTTTTATAAAATGCTCCCTGGCCCTCATGGCCCAGTGACTGGTCAGCCGCATGGCTTTTTCATCCTGGGCGCGGCTGGCCGGATAGGGGGCAAAATGGTCCAAAACCATCTGGATGTCCGAATCCAGGATGTTCTGGACATCGACGACCGCTTCCGGAGTCAAAAAGAACGAACTGCCGTCCAGGTGCGACTTGAAACGCACGCCGCGATCGTCCACTCTGGCGTTGGCCCGCAGCGAAAAGACCTGGAACCCGCCGCTGTCGGTCAGGATCGGCTTGTCCCAGGCCATGAAGCGGTGCAGCGATCCGAAAGGCTTGATTACGTCCGTTCCCGGGCGCAGGAACAAGTGATAGGTGTTGGCCAGGATGATCTGTGCCCCGGCTTCGTCAAGTTGGCGCGGGGTCAGGGCCTTGACCGTCCCGGCCGTGCCCACCGGCATGAAAACCGGAGTGTCGATGCCGCCTTTCTTGGTTTCGATGCGGCCGGTCCGGGCCTGGCAGCGCCCATCCCTGCTGGTCTGGGTAAAAAACATCTCAGCGTTTCTTTTTCGGTTTTTCAGCCTGCTTCTGCATTTTTTGCAGTTCTTGCATGAAAACCTGGTAGCTTTTCAGCTGGGGTGACTGGGGAAAAGCCTCGATCAGCTGCTGGTAGACCTGCAGGGCTTTGTCATATTCCTTGCGGTAGACGTGGCAGTTCCCCAGCATGACATGGGCATCTTCGTTGGGGAGCTTATTGGCGATAGCTTCTTCGAGGTAGGGCATGATCTCCGCGGCCGCCTCGGCCAATCCGGCCACTTCGCCCTTGGCCAGCTTTGCCTCAAGCTGCTGGAAGAGGTTGACAGCAATGAAGTAATTGGCCTGGGCATATAATTCTGGCTTCTTCTCCATCGCAACAAAGAGCGTCAAATATTTTTTGAAATTGACGTTTGAGTTATCGTATTGTTTATTAATAGAATGAATTAATCCAAGGAAATAAGTAGCATTAGCGTACAGGCCCAGATTCTCTTTTTCCATTCCTTCCATCGCCTGGCATAATTCGAAATTCGCTTGCGCTTGAGGATACTGTTTCAGGTTGAAAAAATTAAAGCCCAGGATATATCTCGCCCATGCCAGCATCGTATCGTTTTCCTTCCCAACATACGTATAAGGCAAGTCTCTAAACTTTAATAGGTATCCGTTGGACTTTTCGAACTCTTGCTTGCTACTGGCGCTCTTGCCGGCCTCAAACAGCGTTTGGTGCAGGGCCAACTGGGCGTGTTGGTAATCGGGCTGCAGTCGCAGTGCTTTCTCGAAGCTAGCGATGGCCTCGTCGATCAGCCCCTTTTGATGGAGCATGACTCCCAGGTTGTGATGCACGACGGCATTATTCGGGGTCAGAGCCAGGGTCTGATTCAGCAGATCGATAGCTAGGTCGGTCTGCTTTTGGTTGATCGCTTCCAAGGCTTTGGCCATCAATTTGCCGGCTTTTTTGGCTATTTTTTTCTCCGATTCGGCTGGGGCGGCCAGGATGGCGAAGAGAAAAATCAGCAAGAAGAACACCGTGCTCGCAAAACCACGTTTTTTCATTTTAGGACCTCCATGTTATTTATTGTTTCAACCGCCCGCCGGTCCAAGACCTTTGCTTATGCCGGCAGCTTTTTTTTAAAATAGGCGATGGTCTCATGCAAACCGTCCAGCAATTGCACCTTGATCTCCCAGCCGAGGTTTTCCCTGGCCAAAGACACGTCCGGCTTGCGCCGCACCGGATCGTCGGCCGGGAGTTTCTTGAAAACGATCCGCGATTTCGATTTCGTCAGCTTCACGATCATCTCGGCCAGTTCCAGCATCGTGATCTCCTCCGGATTGCCCAGGTTGACCGGACCGCTGATCCGCTCCTGCTCCATCATGCGCATGGTTCCAGCGATCAGGTCGGAAACATAGCAGAACGAACGGGTCTGCTCGCCGCGGCCGAAAATGGTGAGCGGTTCGCCGCGTAGGGCTTGGACGATGAAATTGCTGATCACCCGGCCGTCGTTCAAGGCCATGCGCGGCCCGTAGGTGTTGAAGATCCGGATGATGCGGATATCCACGCCGTTCTGCTGCTGGTAATTGACCATCAGCGACTCGGCCACCCGCTTGCCCT